>WRLV01000018.1 GCA_009777445.1 Oscillospiraceae bacterium
AGCGACTATAACGCTATTTGCAAACCCTGTTGTTCCTCCCGCCGCTGCTCTTTCTAAATCCGGTAAATATTGCGCTATTACGTCATAAGGGACATTATGCAGGGAGTGGTTCGGTGGCTCAAGAACCTCGTCAATGTCTGTAGGTCTTATCCATTTGTCTTCGCTTTTAGGAACAAGTTCAGTCTCCGGAGTGTAAAACACGTTGTTTAAAATGAATTCGGTTGTCCCGGCAATTTCGACATGTTCTATCTTGTCGTCGCATTCAACTTCTTCGCTTTTTTTATCACACGATGATAAAAATATTGCGAATACTATAACGACTAAAAAAATCAATCTATTTTGCATAAATTAACCATCCGTCCATTTCCGGGTTGGGCTGACTTCGCAACTCACAACCCCAATTTTTCCTCAATATAACCGGTGAAATCGCCGTTAACATCTTCAAGCGTAACATAAGGCAAATCCTCGTTACAAGGGCACAGAAGAATCCAATCGGGATTATTTATCAATGAAATTATACTATCATAATATTGTTCTTCAGACACCTCTTCTCCATTAACTGAATACTTATCACTACGCCAAGGTGGAAAATCTTCATTTCTAGGGTCGGGGTTCCACTCAACCCAAAATTTAAATTCAAATTCAGGAGATATAAGATAATCGCCATCAACAAAATCATAAAATCTATAATAATATAACTGACTGGATATATCCACAGCCATCACTTGTCCCGTTGTTTTGTTTTGATAAAGCGGAAAGCCACCGCACCCATGGGCTTCCCCCCATCGCATAAACGAAGTTAATTCTTTAATTGAATTATCGTAATAATAGAGCAAAGTAGATTTATGTGCAATTATGAAAATAATTTCAAGTTCCCCGTCATTATTAATGTCATCGATAAACATTTTCTCAACGAACTGCAAATTAGCACTCATATATTCACCCAATAGTTTATTAGCTTCAGTCGGGGCTTCTGCGATAGTATAAGTAAAGTTATAATCCGATGTGAATTTTTCATAACTATAAGCAGAATCGCATGTATTACAAAGAATATGGTTTGACACAGCTCTTTGTTCTTGCCAAAATACCCTAACTTTATCTGATTCAACTTCGTTCGTTTCTATATTGTTTATGTAGTAATTCTCTGTTATGAGAAAAAGAATATTTTGTTCGTTAAAATGGCGCACTCTTTTTGTGTATAAATGAGTAGCTAACTCATATTTGCCATCAACAAAATTATAGATTTTAATGTGAGATTCGCTTCCAAGACCACTGCTGATAAAAAATTGGTTAGCAGTCTCACTATAAAAATGGCAAAACGAGATGCCGTGCATAAATTCTAAAATATTAACCTCGTTATTATGATAGTATAACATTCCAACCTCGGGTATTATAATTTCCGGAACACCACAGTTATTTATATCTCCCTCAAACATTAACTCAATGTTAAAATCAAAGTTGCTCAAAAATTCAGTATAAAGATTTCCTAAGTCAGTAACATCTGAATTTTCCTGTTGTTCGATGTTGCAAGCGGAAAGACCCCCTACCAATAACAACAAAGAAATAAATAACATAATTGTCTTCATGTTCTCCTGTTTCCTTTCTACATAAATATCTTCTTGAAAGCAACTCCGAATTTACGCGGAATTGCTTTCAAGTTTTCCTTCTACTCTTCAAGTGTTTATCACACTTCAGTAGAGTGATGTTTCAAACTCGACACGTCCGAGAGGAATGTGTCAATTTCGACACTGCCGATAAGCTCTTCTTCAAAGTTTCTAAAATAAATATACTTATCGTCAATATAATAAAAATATTCGTTGTCAAGAGAAAAAGGACCTTCTTTCATCTCTATATCACAATAACTGTCGAAAGGTACAGCTATTCCGACATTTGTGTCGTAAAAATATACTTTTCTATGATAAACTTGATAAATAAACACATTATCAGTTAACCAATACAATTTACTCGCAAAATGGTTTGGAGTAATTACATTTATACTGCCGGTCTTGTTTTCCCTTACTACAATTCGTGCATTCCAAAATCTACAATCTGTGTAATTGTATACATAAAAAGTGCCACTACTGTTGCCTGCCCAACCGTTATAATTTTGATTTTTATCAATGCTACGGTCGAGTTCGCTTTTAATATCATCACTCGAGCTTTCGCTGTGAGTTTGTGCGTTTCCCACATCGTGGAGAGGGGACAGGGTTTCGCTGTCCCCCCCACATGAACAGTGGAGTAGTGTTATAAGTAGTAAAATAATATAAATTTTTATGTTTTTTTTCATTGCAAACTCCCCTTTCACAACCCCAAATTTTCTTCAATATAAGCCGAGAAAACGCCGTTTTCCTCTTCGCTACCCCAAACAAACGGATAATCAGAAGAGTCAAAGGGTTTGCCTTCACATGTACTGCAAAAGACACAATAGGTATTCACGCCTAATTTCCAAGAACTGAAAGAAATGTATTTTTGCTCTTTAGAGGTGTGGTCTAAACGGTCAAGATAAAAATAAAGCTTTTCATAATAAGTCTCTCCATCTACTTTTTCTTCGTTCATAAAATAATGCCATATTTCAACTTCGTTTACGCGCTCTCTTTGCCAACGTAGATAACAACTAAGCTCATACTTACCATCGACAAAATCATAAATTCTTGTATGAGATGCCCAACCACTGCCTTCATCAATAAAAAATTGATTAGTTTCTACATTATAATGCCTTTTAAAATATATCCCTGCCCTCATGAAATCTATGCTAAAGACTTCACCTTCATTATAATACAATATTGCGGACATTGGTATGATTATCTCGGGAAAACCATCATTATTGATGTCGCCAATATAAATGCACAGAATTGTACTTAAGTCAAAATTCTCAAAATACTTGCGATAAGCCTTTTTATATTCGCTTGGCATTTCTGCTTTGACATTTTCAGCGAATGGCTCTTCATTTTCAACGTTTTCTTCTATTACTGTTTCAGAGCTATTGAAATCACAAGCAACCATCAAAATCAACAATAAAGAAATAATTAACATAATTTTCTTCATATTAACCCTGTCCTTTCTACACAAACAAACTCTTGAAAGCAACTCCGCATTTACGCGGAATTGCTTTCAAGCTTAGACAACCTATTTCAACAGTATTTTGCGCCAATGTTCAGCTTCAACAATCGCTTCAGGCAAACATTCATAATTAACGGACATGTTTTCCCCGTATTTTTGAGCCGTAAACGTTGTTTCATAAACAATTGCCGCCTGCAAGTAAGCAGAACTCCAATCCGGCGAACCTTTGCCGCCGCCATCATAGGAAGTGGTCATTAATGTGTAGATTTCTTCATCTGATTTCTTCATTTCTTTTAGTGCTTCGACTGCTCTGTTATAGGCGATTTCTGTATATTCGTCGTACATGCCTGAGTTTACCGTAACACCATTGGATAGAGTTCTGAGGTTGTGATTGCTTATATGCTGTCCAAACAAATTGTTAGTGATTTCGCCGGTAGTATCTATCGTCCCCGCTCCCGCAGTTGATTCCCATATCAATATACTGACTAATCCAAAACCATCTAAATCGATTCCACCATTTTCGCGGGCGAATTCTTTTGCTACCAAGGCTCTTTCGTCATTTGCCATACCTAAACGGAATAAAAATTCAACAAAATCCGGGTTTTTCAAGACAGGATACCCATCGCCAAAGTTAGTATTTCTCAAAACATCACGGTCGATTTCATGTTCAGTCCCGTCTACAGTTACAATTATGGGACTATATTTTTTCCTTTCCTCATTTGCCTTAAACATATCCACCACATTATCCACCAGTTTAATAACCGGCTCAACACGTGAACTCACTAAATCTTGTAATAAATTTACATCTTTTTTAGGTGGTTTGTGCTTTTCACGCATAGCCTCAAGTTTTGAGAGATTTTCCTCTAAAAGCGGTTCATTTGAAGGGCGAATGGTTTCTTTGAGAATGTCTGTAATTTTGGGAATTTGTGGGCGTGAGACGGGCGGTGTGGGATTAGTCGGCGCACCACTTTCATTTGTTTGGTTATCGGCTTTAACCTCAAACTTAGCGTCAATGAAATGTGTCTGCTTGGAATGTGTCGCCTTTGAATTTTCGTAGAGCTTCCTGTACTTCTCCATCTTCTCTTCCGTAATACCTTTTTCAAGGTGTTTAAAAATATGTTCAAATTTTGAGTCGCTGTCTTTTGCTCTTGATTCTCCGTCTATCCTCATTATTTCTTCACTCATAATTGCAGTCAATTTTTCAAGTTGTTTGGACTCCCATTCTGCTTCTCTTTCAGCCCTTTCGTCCTCAGGAGTCCATTTTTTGAAGACCGACTCCGGCAAATCTTCACCTGCCGCTTCTGCCTCTTTAATTTTTTTTGATGCCTCAATAAATCTTTGAAAGTTTTTGTTGATTTTTTTGTCTCTCGCGGCTTCGCGCTCTGCTTCAAGCTGCCCGGGGAGTTTAAGCACAAATTCTTCCTGTTTTTCCTCAAAATCCTCAAAAGGTTTGTATAAACCTTCTCGAGCCATTCTGTTTTGCAGGGTTGTTATAAGGTTCGCTAATTTTAGCTGTTCACTCCAGACTCCATAAGCGAATCTGCAAGCTTTTTTGACATCTTTTTTGTAGTCGCCGCTTGATTCAATTTCAAGTTTTGCGTTGCTGTTTATTGTAATCTCCATTTTTGATTTCCTCCTTTTTTAAAATTTTAATACTAACATCATAACATACTTTCTTGGAACATGCAAGGGAGGTTTTGGTATATTATGGGTATATTTCCGGGCTTTTTTTAAAGCAAAAAATCATGATGTCGCCTTACGGCGACGGGTTGTAGGGGACGGGCTTGCCCGTACCGCAAACCAAACACCGCCCAGCAAAAAACTGCCGGACGGTGTAAAAATTTTTGGTATTCATTCGAGACGAGCAAGCCCGTCCCCTACAACAACTATCAACTCTCAATTGTCAACTGTCAACTGTCCGTCAATTGTCAAAGCACTCCCTTCAAATCATCCAACGACATAAAAAACGCGGGTAGACAGTGGGTGGTGAAGAAGCTTGATTCGGGTGAGTTGCTTTTGTCAAGGTCTGCTTTAATTTTATTTGCGGCGGCGATAAATTCCTTGTTGCCCGACAAAACTTCTTGCTGTGCCTTTATATAAGCGCAAAATTTATCAGCCGTTTTAAGCAGAAGTCTCTCATCATCACAAAGCCCGTCAGAGAGAAGAAAGTCTTGATATTCCACCTGCAAATCAGAGGGTAGATAGTCCAACAACTTTTTAGCCGCTGTCTTTTCAAGCTCTTTATAAGAGGTTTTGAGTTCTTCGTTATAATATTTAACCGGCGTAGGCAGGTCGCCCGTTAGAATTTCACTCGCATCGTGAAAGAGGGCATACACAACCAACTTGTCGGGATTGTAGTTGCCGTTGAAATATTTATTGCCTATTACCGCCAAGAGATGGGTTATAAATGCGCACTCAAGCGTATGTTCAGACAGATTTTCAGATTGTCTGTTGAACATCAAACTCCACCGGCTTATATACTTCATACGAAAAATCATAGCCAAAAAAGGATTATATTCCTTAATGGGCAAAACCCTCACCGCCTTTTCAATGTCAACTGCCATCACGGATAAAACGGAATCGAGCCGTCTCCGTGCCAATACGAGCCGTCGTGTCTTGAGCCGCAACTTAGTGGTCTGTTGTCGCGCCGATAATAGCCGATGTTTGTGGCAGGGCAGCCGGACGTTGCTAACAGCCCCGTTTCAGTGCAGTAGGCTAAAACTAACACCGTGCCATCGGGGACAAAACTGCTTGCGGTTGAGGTGTCAACCAACTCGCCCATAACCTCGCCCCAGGCTCGTGCTAAGGCTTTCCAACCACCACTTCCATATGGTGGAATTTCTTTTTTCTGGTCATAACCTATGCGTAATGAAGCAGAATATTCAGGGGTAAGCCCTGTGAAGAGAAGGTTTGACATATCGTTTGCGGTTCCCGTTTTTCCGATGACTTCTACGTTTGGCAGTTGTGCCAATCTTCCGGTTCCTGCCGGGTCTTCAACCACTTTTTTAAGCATACGGTTAGCAATCCATGCGCTGTCGGGCGCGATTGCCTGAATACCCAAGAAATCTTGTTCAAGCACTGTTTTTCCGTTAGAGTCAACCACTTTTGAATAGAAATAGGGGCTGTAATACATGCCGCCGTTCCCGAAAATTTGATACGCCGCGGCAAGCTCAACCAACGTTCCCCCTTCGGTGAGCGCGCCTAATGCAAGTGGCGACCACGCCATATCTGCCACCGGGTCAAGGGTTGTAATTCCAAGGCGGTGGGTAAGATGGTCGAATGCGGTTTCCCTTGACATCATCGAAAGGGTTCTCACCGCTATTGTATTGTGTGATTTTTGCAACGCATACCACGCAGGGTAATAAGCCCCCGAGCCATAGTCGCCCTCATAGTTTTGCGGCCAACGCTGACGGTTGTTGGGATTGTTCGGGTCATTCGGGTTTGAGATTTGCCCGGCAATATCGTGAATCATAGAAGAATAGGTTATAACATTTTGGTCAACAGCTAAGCTGTAGACTGAAATTGGTTTTATGGTGGAGCCGAATGAGCGGTTGGATTGTGTTGCACGATTATATGCTCCGTCGCCTTCCTTTTCGCCCAACCCTCCGGCAACCGCCTTGACATTCCCCCTCAAATCAACAACGACAAACGCTGCTTGAAGCAAGTCTTGCTTCTCTGCCCCTTCATTGTACCACGATAACACTGTGTAAGGGTCGGCAAATTTTTCTTCAAGCTGCTCTTGCATTTTGAGGTCAACGTTCAAATATGCCTTGTAGCCGCCTTTGTAAAACATCTCTTTCGCCGCATCATACGTCACCCCCCTAAGCTCTGAAAAATCAGCGATAATCTGATTGATTGCGGCATCGACATAGTAGCTTTGGGTAATGGTGTAGCTGCCGTTCCACTTATAAGGAGTGTCATTTCTGATTGAATCCCACGACACATTTTCGTAATACAGGTCTTCCTCCATCCGGTCACTGTCGTCCATAATGCCGAAATATTCGTTATAGCGCGAGTCGGTATAGCCGAAAAAATCACCCGTGATAGGAATTCTGAAACGCACTTTTTCAGCCAACGCCTCTTCATATTCTAATGTGCTTATAAGACCCAATTCATACATCCACGCCAACGCATATTCCTGACGTTCGCGGGATTTTTCGGGATTCACATATGGGTTAAGCGTGCTCGGTGAGCGCAACAATCCCGCAAGCAACGCCGATTCGGCAATGGTAAGCTCACTTGCGTCTTTGTCGTAATAATGCTTGGCGGCTGAACCGATTCCATAAGACGTTCCTCCGAAACTCACGCGGTTAAGATAGCTCTCGAGTATGTCGATTTTTGTATATTTTTGCTCAAGATTTAACGCCCTGAAAATTTCACGCAACTTTCTTCCGACATTAACCTTAGTGTCTTTAGTAACGTCGCGCACAAGCTGTTGTGTAATGGTAGATGCCCCTTCAGCGGCACCACTTGCTAACGCGGCGGCGGTTACGGCGGCGGTTCTCGTCCAGTCCACCCCTTCGTGTTCAAAAAATCTTCTGTCCTCCACCGCGACAAAAGCATCAATGGTGTGACGATTAAGCTCGTCAATATCCACCCACACCCGATTTTCATCGGTATGAAGCTGTTTAAGCTCAACCTCGTTGCCCTCTTCATCATAGGCGTAAAGAAACGTTGACATGCTAAGCTCAACGTCTTTCAAGTCGATGTCGAAAGAGTTCTCGGCGAACTGCATGACATAAACCGTCAACGCCACCGCAACAATGCAGAGGGTTATTGTAAAAATCAAAAAAATCGAAAGAAAGACTGTTCCGGTAACAGCCAACACATTCTTCCCTTGCTTGACAACCGTTGATTCGATTTTTTTGGGAATGTCATGTTCGTTTCTTTTATCCTGTCTGTCCATACATACCTCCGTAAATTCTCACTAAACGCTACTCGTCAAACACTATTATAGCACCAAAAATAAATATTGTCAACTGTCAATTATTTTTGTCAATTACTTTTTTTAAAAAAAGCATTGACTTTTACCGCAAAATGGTATATAATAACTATTGCGCGGTTTTTTTGCCGCTCAAAATTATAAAAAGGAGGTGTAAAGGATTGCCAACCTTTAATCAGTTAGTCAGAAAAGGCAGAGAGGTTTCGGTTAAAAAGTCTAAGTCCCCCGTTATGGGAAAAGGGCTGAACACTATTAAAAAGACCGAGACAAATACCTCATCGCCGCAAAAGCGGGGTGTTTGCACTGCGGTAAGAACCCATACCCCTAAAAAACCCAATTCCGCAATGAGAAAGATTGCAAGGGTCAGGGTTTCTAACGGGCAAGAAGTTACCGCTTATATTCCCGGAATCGGGCATAAGCTCCAAGAACACAGCGTAGTGCTGATTCGTGGCGGGCGTGTTAAAGATTTACCCGGTGTGCGTTATCACATCATTCGCGGCACGCTTGATGCACAAGGCGTTGACGGCAGAATGCAAGGCAGAAGCAAATATGGGGCAAAACGCCCAAAGGCAGGAAAATAATCGGATAGTTTAAGAAATTTTGCCGCAAAAAAGGCTGTATATATAATATATTGCTTTTTTTTGGAAGGCGGAAGAGTTATTACTTTCGAGTACCTGTGATATTCAATTATTTGAAGGAGGGAAGAGAAGTGCCAAGAAGAGGTAATATACCCAAGCGCGAGGTATTGCCGGACCCGATGTACGGTTCGGAGTTAGTCACGCGTTTGATTAACAACATCATGTTAGACGGAAAAAAAGGTATTGCCCAGAAGATTGTTTACGGCGCGTTTGAAATCGTTGCCGAAAAAACCGAAAAAGATGCACTTAAATGTTTTGAAGAGGCGATGGAAAATATAATGCCTCAGTTAGAAGTTAAAGCGCGCCGTGTTGGGGGTTCAACCTATCAGGTGCCAATGGAAGTCAGACCAAGCAGAAGAAGAACCTTAGGGTTACGCTGGCTTACTTCTTTCAGCAGAAAAAGAAATGAAAAAACCATGAAAGAGCGTTTGGCGTTTGAGATTTTAGACGCGCTTAAACAACAAGGCGGTGCCTGCAAGAAGCGTGACGAAACTCACAGAATGGCAGAAGCCAACAGAGCATTCGCTCACTATAAATGGTAATCACACACGAAACTTTTAAGCTTCGTGAAGAAAGGATAAGGTCTGAAAATTTATAATGGCAAGAGATGTTTCTCTCGAAAAAACCCGTAATATCGGCATTATGGCACACATTGACGCCGGCAAAACCACAACCAGCGAACGCATATTGTTTTATACCGGCAAAACCTATAAAATCGGCGAAGTTCACGATGGCTCTGCCACTATGGACTGGATGGAACAAGAGCAAGAGCGAGGAATAACCATCACCTCTGCCGCGACCACTGCGTTCTGGAAAGAACACAGAATTAACGTCATCGACACACCCGGGCACGTGGATTTCACTGTTGAAGTTGAGCGTTCTTTACGTGTGCTTGACGGTTCGGTTACTGTGTTTTGCGCAAAGGGCGGTGTGGAGCCGCAATCTGAAACAGTATGGCGCCAAGCCGATAAATACCATGTCCCGCGTATGGCATACGTGAACAAAATGGATATAATGGGCGCGGATTTCTACAACGTTGTCGGCATGATGAAGGACAGGCTCAAAACCAACGCCGTCCCCATTCAACTGCCTGTCGGCGCGGAAGATACATTCAGAGGTATTATCGACTTAGTCGAAATGAGAGCGCAAATCTATTATGACGATTTGGGCAAAGACATGCGTGATGAAGAAATTCCGGCTGAACTCGCGGAAAAAGCAGCACAATACCGCGAAAAACTCTTAGAATCGGTGTCAGAACATGACGAAGCGATTATGGACAGGTATTTCTCCGGTGAAGAAATTCCCGTTGACGACATCAAAAGATGTATAAGAAAAGCTTGTCTCGCCAACGAGATGGTTCCGGTTGTTTGCGGAACGTCATACAAGAACAAGGGCGTGCAAAAGCTATTGGATGCCGTTGTGGATTATATGCCTGCCCCCACCGACGTTCACAACATCAAGGGTATAAATCCGCGAAATGGTGACGAGCTTGAACGAAATTCATCTGACGAAGAGCCGTTTTCGGCATTGGCTTTCAAAATCGCAACCGACCCGTTTGTCGGAAAACTTTGTTTCTTCAGAGTTTATTCCGGCTCAATTAAGGCAGGTTCATCTGTTCTTAACGCCACTAAAGACAAAAAAGAGCGTTTAGGGCGCATTTTGCAAATGCACGCCAACCACAGACAAGATGTTGACATTTGCTACGCCGGCGATATTGCGGCAGCGGTGGGGCTTAAACTCACCACAACCGGCGACACCCTATGCGACGAAAAACACCCGGTAATTCTTGAATCAATGGAATTTCCCGACCCCGTTATCGATCTTGCCATTGAGCCCAAAACCAAGGCAGGGCAAGAGAAAATGGGCATCGCGCTCAGCAAACTCGCAGAAGAAGACCCGACATTCAAAACCTGGACTGATGCAGAAACAGGGCAAACCATAATCGCGGGAATGGGAGAGTTGCACCTTGAAATAATCGTTGACCGTCTGCTTCGTGAATTTAAGGTTGAAGCAAACGTCGGCGCACCTCAAGTTGCTTACAAAGAAACCATTCGTGCCGCCGTTGAACAAGATACTAAATACGCGCGGCAATCAGGCGGTAAGGGGCAATACGGCCACGTTAAAATCAGGGTTGAGCCAAATGAATCAGGCAAAGGCTATGAGTTCATTAATAAGATTGTCGGCGGCGTTATACCCAAAGAGTTTATCCCGGCAGTCGATTCAGGGATTCAAGGCGCGATGTTGGCAGGCGTGCTTGCCGGTTATCCCGTTGTTGACATTAAAGTCACTCTTTATGACGGTTCGTTTCATGAGGTTGACTCGTCTGAAATGGCGTTTAAAATTGCCGGCTCTATAGCGTTTAAGGAAGCTTGCAGAAAAGCTAACCCTGTTATTCTTGAACCCATCATGAAAGTGGCAGTCACCATTCCCGATGAATACACCGGTGATGTTATGGGCGACTTAAGCGGCAGAAGGGGTAATATTCAAGGAATGGACGAACGCGCCGGCGCAAGGCTAATCAATAGTTTTGTTCCGCTGTCTGAAATGTTCGGCTACGCCAACGATTTGCGCTCTAAGACCCAAGGGCGCGGGCAATACGCCATGGAACCCAGTCATTATATCGAGGTTCCGAAGTCTATTGCTGAGGGCATAATGACCAAAAGGTCCGGTTAATCGGCACGGAATTTAAGACCGATTAGATATTCCAAAACTTTTTTGAAAAAAGACTTGTTTTTTCTTTAAGAATTTGGTAAAATAAGTATTATGGTACACATTAAGTATTAGGAGGAAAATCACAATGGCAAAACAAAAGTTTGAACGCACCAAGCCACACGTTAATATCGGCACAATCGGTCACGTTGACCATGGTAAAACCACACTTACTGCCGCTATTACCAAAGTTCTCGCTATGAAAGGCATGGCAAAATTTGAAGCTTATGACATGATTGACAAAGCTCCCGAAGAAAGAGAACGCGGAATCACCATCAACACCGCTCACGTTGAGTATGAAACCGACAACCGCCACTATGCACACGTTGACTGCCCGGGGCACGCCGACTATATCAAAAACATGATTACCGGCGCGGCTCAAATGGACGGCGCGATTATCGTTGTTGCAGGTACTGACGGCCCTATGGCGCAAACAAGAGAGCACATATTGCTTGCACGCCAGGTTGGCGTTCCTGCTTTGGTTGTATTTGTTAACAAATGTGACGACGTTGACGACCCCGAGCTTTTAGACTTAGTTGAAATGGACATCAGAGACATTCTCAGCAAAAACGAATTCCCGGGCGATGATATTCCCGTTATTCGTGGCTCTGCAAAAGTTGCTCTCGAAAGCGACAGCAAAGAAATGAGCGCGGAAGAATACAAATGTATTTTAGAGCTCATGGATGCTGTTGACTCTTATATCCCCACCCCCGACCGCAAAGCAGACCTTCCGTTCCTTATGCCGGTTGAGGATACCATGACAATTACAGGGCGCGGAACTGTTGCGACAGGACGTGTTGAACGTGGACAAATTAAAGTTAACGACCCCGTTGAAATTACAGGGCTTTCAGACGAACCTCGCAGCACAGTTGTTACCGGTGTTGAAATGTTCAGAAAACTGCTTGATTACGCTGAAGCGGGCGACAATATCGGCGCGTTGCTTCGTGGTGTTCAACGCAGTGAAATTGAAAGAGGTCAAGTTCTTTGTAAACCCGGTTCAATTAAACCCCTCGTTAAGTTTTCGGGGCAGGTATATGTGTTGAAAAAAGAAGAAGGTGGTCGTCATAAACCTTTCTTTTCAGGTTACAGACCGCAGTTTTTCTTTAGAACCACTGACGTTACCGGCGTGATTACACTTCCGAAAGACAAAGAAATGTGCATACCGGGCGACAACGTTACTATGGACGTTGAACTGATTACCCCAATCGCCATTGAAGAAGGTTTGCGTTTCGCTATCCGCGAAGGCGGAAAAACCGTTGGTTCGGGCGTTGTTACTGCTATAAACTAAGTATTGAACAATAAATTTAAAAGGGCGAACTTTGTTCGCCCTTTGCTTTAAAAAAGGAGAAATGAACATGCCACATATCATAATAAAAACAATAAGCGGGAAATCACCCGAACAACTCAAAGATGCCGCGAAACAAGCAATCGCCGCCGTCAGCAAAACCCTCGGAAAACCGGAGAAATACTTCTCTGCCGCCGTTGAAGAATACTCATTCGGCGAATGGGAAGGAGTATTCAACGAAAATATCAAAGACAACAAAAGCGTATTAGTAAAACCCGGCTATAGCAATCCGGTGACGTTTGAGTAATGAATAAGATGAAAATATATTTAGATGTTTGCAGTTATAATCGCCCGTTTGATAATCAATCTCAAATGAAAATTCGTTTGGAAACAGAAGCCAAACTATACATTCAAGCGGGCGTTCGTGCAAATAAATATTCATTAGTTTGGTCTTTTATGCTTGATTTTGAAAATGACAACAGCCCGTATGAGGATAGAAGAAACGCTGTTGCGCTATGGCAGGATATAGCCGACGAATTTTGCCCCTCTTCTGATGAGGTGTTAGCGTTGGGCATCGACATTATGAAATTCGGCATTAAAGAAAACGATTCTTTGCAAATCGCCTGTGCAATTAAAAGCGGTTGTGATTATTTCATCACTACCGACAAAAAACTGTTCAACAAACCGATAACAGCCGTAAAGATTATAAACCCTATTGATTTCATCAGAGAAACGGAGGATAGCACAAATGAGAACTGATAATGTTGTTAGAGTTGACGCAATAAACGTACTTTTGGCAAACCTTGGTGAAATTGACACTGAACGTTTTATTTGCATGATTAAACGCGACACTTTTGACTACACCGAATGGCGACGAGGTCTTTTCAAAGGAAAAACAATTCATGAAATTTACTCCATGGCAAAAGAACACGAGAAAAACAAAATCACAAATCAATAATATCCAATATATTTTGAAAGACAAGGGGCAACATGATGAACAAATTTATTACATTTTTAACAACAATCGCACTATTATTATCGCTTTGCGCTTGCACGGCACAAAGCGATAATTCCGCGCTTATGGATTTAGATGATTTGCCTGATTTAACAGTTGTCGAGACAGTAAACAGTTCAGCAAACCCACAACCCGACACACAAAATCAAGACAACAGTTCCGGCGAAAAGGTTCGGGGTGATGATGTTGAGCGCGAAGATGATAATTTCAATGACGATTTCGATGATTGGGACGATGATGATGTTGAGCATGAAGATAGTTTTGATGGCAGTTCTGATGATTGGCGTTGGGACGATGATGTTGTTGTTTCTGTTGACGATTCTTATTATTATTGGGAAGATGATTTTGAGTATGCTCATGAAGGTGATTTTAAATACCGCTCTGACGGTTCGGGTAGAGTAGAAATTTCAGGTTACACGGGCAAAAAGCTTGAAGTAATTATTCCGAAAACTATTGGTGGCATGCCTGTGACGAGTATGGGCAATAGTGCATTTGCTTTTTCAGACTTGACGAGCGTTACAATTCCCGACAGTGTGACGAGTATAGGCAATCGGGCATTTGAAGGTTGTATGGGGTTGACAAGCGTTATAATCCCTGATAGTGTTACAAGTATAGGTGCGGGAGCATTTTCCCATTGCACGGCGTTGACGAGCGTAACAATCCCCGACAGTGTGACAAGTATAGGAAATAGTGCATTTTACAATTGCACGGGGTTGATGAGCGTTACAATCCCCGACAGTGTGACAAGTATAGGAAATAGTGCATTTTACAATTGCACGGGGTTGACGAGCGTTACAATCCCCGACAGTGTGACGAGTATAGGCGATAGTGCGTTTTCCGGTTGCACGGGGTTGACGAGTGTTGTAATTCCTAATAGTGTGACGAGTATAGGCGATAGAGCGTTTTACGGTTGCATGGAGTTGACGAGCATAACAATCCCCAACAGCGTGACGAGTATAGGCAATGGGGCATTTTTGTGGTCTATGTTGACAGACGTGACAATTCCTGATAGTGTGACAAGTATAAGTGAGAAACTATTTTACGGGTGCAAAGAACTTACGAGCGTGACAATCCCTGACAGTGTGACAAGTATAGGATATGGTGCATTTGCTTTCTCGGGGTTGACGGAAATAACAATCCCCGACAGTGTGACGAATATAGGCGATAGTGTATTTTACGATTGCCCGGATTTAACAATTTACGGCGTAAGTGGGAGTTATGCTGAGGAGTATGCTGATAGAAATGGTATAGACTTTGTGGTGATGTGACGAACAGTTGACAGTGGACAATTGAGAGTTGATAGTGATGTAGGGCACGGGCTTGCCCGTGCCGTAGCCCCAACCCCGTCATCCAGAGATTACATAATTAGAAAATCTGCCGGTTTAATAATATGTGGGTGCGTAAGTCCGGATTTTAAGAAGTCGCTGTCTCCGGTAATTAAAATATCTACATTAGCTTTGATTGCAGCACGCAAAATCGGTCTGTCATCTAAATCACAAATAGCAGTTTCGCTCTCTACAGCTTCCTCTTCCGATGGTGTGTCAATTATTTTTACTGTTCTGAATAAAAGTGATAAAAATGATTCAAGTGTGCGGAGCTTGTTTTTGAATTTTCTGTTATATACGCGGTGCAATTCGTCAAGCGAATAGTCGCAGACGACAGCCGAGTACGGCGATGCTACCGCTTTAAAATACGCTTGTGCCGTAACACCGTTTGGAAATAGGCTTGTGGAGATTAAGACGTTGGTGTCTATTATACACTTCATTCCTTTTCACCATACCGCATTTCCATAATCATGTCAATGACATCATCATCGGAGTGGAGACCGGCTTTTTCAGCTTCGCCCTGCATTTCTTTTTGAAGCACTTTCATTGCGTAAATAGCGGAATTCATCATAACAACCCTGTCGCCCTCGCTGACGAGTGTCACGCGGTCGCCGGTGTTGACACGAAGTATATCGCGTATATCTTTGGGTAATGTAATTTGCCCTTTTGCCATCACTTTTGCGTTATCGACAATAATGTTTTGCATTTTTAAAACCATGCCTTTCTACAGAAATTTCCATACTCTTTATTATACACGATTCAAAGAAAAAATGCAAGGAGTATATTAAGATAAGCCTTCGCACTAACTATAGTACAGCCTTAACCACCTCACACCATATGTAGCTTATTACCAAAAATCAAAACCCGTTTTTGTGCAACATTGCCAAAAACGGGGGATTTTTTTATACTAATATTTCTTTGATTTCCTGTTGACAAAGGTATTTTGATAGTGTATACTAAATAAACAAGGTAGGAGAGATATGGGTGAATATGGTTTAGTTTGGGGCAATGTGGAAAAACCTGTTGAAAGTGTTTAAAGTCTGTTTGCGAAAGGGGTGAGGTTAATTGAAAGCAACGCTTGATGTTCAAAATCGAATAACCTTACCCACGAAGTTGCGCGGCATATTCGGAAGCAACTTTCGCATAACCAAAGGCATAGACGAGCCATGTGTGACGATTTATACCGATGAAAGCTGGGCGGAGTTGGTTGAGCGAATGAAAGCCCTTTCTTATACAAAGAGAAACAGGTTTCAAAGATTTTTAGAGAAAGAAGAAATAGAAACGGACAAGCAGGGGCGTTTTGTTATCCCTTCGCGGTTTCGTGAATACGCCGACTTGAACAGCGAGCTTGAAATCGTGTGGATGGAAGGTTACGCCGAAATCTGGAACAAAGACAATTGGGATAAGAACGAGGTTTCTCGTGAAGAAGCTCTCCTAATCGCAGATGAGCTATGATGGAGTTCAAACACATTCCCGTTTTGCTTGATGAGTGTATCAATGCCCTGAATATTATGTCGAACGGAGTCTATGCAGACTTAACGGTTGGCGGCGCGGGACACAGCATTGAAATTGCAAAACGATTAGACTTAAAAAAAGGCAGACTTATTTGTTTTGACCGTGATGAACAGGCAATACTTGCGGCAAAACAGCGGCTTGAAATTTTCGACTTGAATTTTAATTTTATACACGACAATTTCACAAACTTTAACGAACATATGAACAGATTAAATATTGAAAAACTCAATGGCGCGCTTATAGATTTGGGGGTATCGTCTCATCAGTTAGATACACCTGAGCGTGGATTTTCTTTCCACGCCGATGCCCCACTTGACATGAGAATGAACCCGCGTGACGGCGAACTGAGCGCGTATGATGTGGTTAACGACTATGACGAACAACGTTTAGTTAGTATTCTATATTCCTACGGCGAAGAAAAATATGCGAAGAGCATAGCAAAGGGGATTATTAGAGCAAGGGCAATTTCTCCCGTTGGCACGACAGGGCAGCTTGCACAGATTATAAAGAGCAATGTTCCGCTGAAAGTGCGGCGGGAGAAAAATCCTTGCCGAAAGACATTCCAGGCTATACGAATAGAGGTGAACGGCGAATTGTCCGCCATTTCAGATGCTATACCCCAAGTGTTTGAGCGATTAGCACAGGGTGGCAGATTGGCGGTATTGACGTTCCACTCAATAGAAGACAGGTTAGTCAAAAATTTGTTTAAAGAGTTCTCAAAGGGGTGCTCTTGCCCCCCTGACTTTCCTATCTGTGTTTGCGCAAAAAAACCACGCGGCAAACTTGTCAGCAGAAAACCGATTGCCCCGTCCGAAAATGAGTTAAGTGAAAACGCAAGAAGCAGAAGCGCGAAACTCAGAGTAATTGAAGTTGTCTAATTATTTATGGAGGTATGTTATGAGAAACTCAAATTTAGCTTACAGTCTTGACTCGCACGCTCTTGAAGAAAAAAGAAGACAGCAAGAACGTCATGAAAATAAAATAGGCGTTACGCCGCCAAAAAGAGAAGGGAATTTTGCGGTTATCCTTCTTCTCGGACTTTTAGTTTTGACTGCTTTAGGTATACTCGTTATGTCTAAAGCGGAGGTTTCAATAACATCGTCGAAAATAAACGAAAAAACCGTGCTTTTAGAAAAGGCAAAATCAGAAAACCGCCGCTTACAATCAAATTTAGACAATCTTTATACCCTCACTAAAATTGAGGAATTTGCTACCACCGAATTAGGTCTTGAAAAAATCAAAGACAGCCAGGTGTTCTATCCGTCAATCAACGTTGGAAAGTTAAGCGAAGTGGTAGAAAGAAAAAGCTCTGACCCAATCGTGGTAGCGGAAGATTTGTTTAATGAGGCAGTGGAATATTTAGGCTTCCGATAAAATAAGATAGTAAGGACATACTGATAGATTGAAAGCGAGGTGTAACTGTTGTCAAATCAACCGACTAAATTAATGAAAACCCGTCTTGGGATAGGTGTCTTTTCGGTTTTAGTGCTTTTCGCGGCTTATGTTACGTTTAAAGTGTTTGAAGCGGCTATCATCAACGAAGAATATTATAAAGGAAAAGCTAATGCCCAACAGTTGGATACGACAGTAATAAACGCCGACCGCGGCACTGTCTATGACACAAACGGTAAAATTTTAGCTCAAAGTAATACGGCTTGGGATGTTGATATTTCGCCGAACACTATAGAAAGCAATAGAACACATTACCAAAGAGTAAGAGCAAGAAGGGCACTCGCCGAATATGAAAAAGCAGTGAAAGATGGAGCTGTGAATTTAACTCCGCCCTCACCCAATGCCATCTATGACGAGGCTGAAGAAATAGCGAGCGCGCTGTCTGAAATATTGGGTGTCGATAAACAAAAAATCTTAGATATGTGCGCTAATACCGAAATGCGCCATGTGTATGTCATGAGAAAGGTGGATAAAGAACAGTACGACCAAATTATCGACTTTAAAAGTAACAAGCTTATCGGGGAGTTTAGCTTGAACTTGACTAAAAACTCTAAACGCGATTATCCCAACGGCACTCTTGCTGCTAACGTTATAGGCTTTACTAACTTTGAAAACGAGGGAATTTACGGGATTGAAGCGTATTATGACGAATATCTTCAAGGGGTGAACGGAAAAGAAGAGCGGGCAACCGATGTTTCCGGAAACCCGATGCCCTATGCGTTTAAAGCGAATTTCCCGGCGCAAGAAGGAAACGCATTATACCTCACCATTGACGAGGTTCTCCAGTTTTATCTTGAGAAACACCTTGAAACCACTGTCTCACAGCATAAAGTTAACAATCGCGCAACCGGAATTATCATGAGCCCGAAAACAGGGGCAGTTTTAGCAATGGCTACCTACCCTTCTTATAACTTGAACGAACCGGGGCAACTTTCTCCACAGGCACAAGAGCAGGTAGATGCCATGCGTAAACAACTTGTGGCAGATGCGGCAACGTCAAAAGGTTTTTTAATTATTGACGATGAGAGTTTGTTAAACGAACACGAAATAGAATTTATTGACGGTGAAATCAACGCCTTAGACAGTGTTTTGAGAGAAACCCAATGGAAGAACAAAGCGGTGAGTGAACTTTATTTCCCCGGCTCGGTCTTTAAGGTAATAACAACCGCCGCCGCTTTAGAAGAGCATACCGTGTCACAAGGCTCACACTTCTTTTGCTCAGGGAGCAGAACCATTGCCGACACCACTATAAGTTGTTGGCTAACAAGCGGACACGGCGGACTAAACTTATTGCAGTCAATCACAAAATCATGCAACCCTGCTTTTATGGACATAGGGGCGAGCTTAGGAAAGCACAAGTTCAGCGACTATCTCGAGTCGTTCGGGCTAACCGTCAAAACAGGCATTGACCTGCCCGGTGAAGCGACTTCTCTCTATATGCCGCGAGAAAGAATGGGACCGGTTGAGCTTGCAAGCTGTTCTTTCGGCCAAACAAATAAACTAACTCCAATACAAGTCATTACTGCCTTTGCCGCGACAATAAACGGCGGATATTTAGTGACACCGTATGTTGTTGACAAAATTGTCGATAATAACTCTAACATAGTAAAAAGCGCGGAACCTGTCGTCAAAAGACAGGTGGTGAGCGGCGCAACGTCAGACCAAATGAAAGATTTGTTGGAACAGGTAGTGCGCGCAAACGGCGGCTCCAACGCATATATCGCCGGTTATAGAATCGGCGGCAAAAGCGGTACCACCGAGAAACTTGACGAACTTGAGAAAAACAATGGTGAAATGCGCTTTGTTTCAACGTTTTGCGCCTTTACCCCTGCCGATGACCCTGAAATTATAATGTTGGTTTGTGTAGATGAGCCGCTAAGCGGAACATTTTACGGGAGCGCGGTTGCCGCCCCGGTTGTGTCTAACGTGTTCAGGGAAAGTTTAAGCTATTTGGAAATCTATCCCCATTATACCGCTGAGGAACAAGCGGCGCAAGAAATAGCCGTTCCCCATCTTCGCGGTCTTAGCGCGATTGATGCTTCTACTTCTTTGAACGTTGTGGGGTTGAAAGCCGAGTTTATAGGCGAGCGCACGGGTGGAAGTGTTCAGTTCACTGTTCCGCAAGCAGGGCAAAAAATCTCACGCGACGGCACAGTTGTGGTATATCTTGCCGAGCAAGATTATATAATGAGCATTGTACCGAGTGTTATCGGCATGAGCATATTAGAAGCTAACAATGCCATAACCAATGCAGGGTTGAACATATCTCTCACGGGCGGTGCGATTGAAAATCAATACGCAAAAGCAACGGCGCAAAGCCTTGAGCCATTCACATCGGTAGCATCGGGAACCGTGGTAGAGGTAACATTTACGGTAACGGAGGAAGGATATTGAGGTTATCGGAACTTTTTTTAGAGCATAAACTCCTAAACCCACAAACAGAGGTAACAGGGATTTGCGACAACTCTAAGTTATTTAAAAAAGGGAATGTCTTTGTTTGTATAAAAGGGGAGAAATTTGATTCCCACTGCCTTGCCGCCGAAATGTTGCAAGACGGGGCGGCGGCAGTGGTGGTTGAACGAGATTTAGGGCTTGAAAACCAGCTCATTGTTGAGGATAGTCGCAGCTTTCTTTCGGTGTTGGCTAAAAGGTTTTACGGCGCGCCGACACAAAGGCTGAAGCTGATTGCAGTCACCGGAACTAACGGCAAAAGCACGGTTGCGGCTTTAGTTCAATTTATCTTAAACGATTTGGGTTTTAAATGCGGCTCGATTGGAACAATTGGATATGATGTCTGCAAAACGGTCTATAAAGCTGAGTTCACCACCCCGGGGGCTGTTGAGTTATATCGCCTTTTCAAAGAAATGGCAGACAACGGCGCGCAATATTGCGTGATTGAAACGTCCTCTCAAGGTTTAGCGCAACGCCGTTTTGCTTACGAAACGGCGGCTTGCGGCATTTTCACCAACCTAACGCCCGAGCATCTTGATGTACACGGCAATATGGAAAACTATTTTAAAGCAAAAAAACTGCTTTTCGATATGTGTGAGAGTGCGGTGGTGTGTGTTGACGATGAATACGGCAGAAGGCTGTTTAATTCTATAAAAAACGAGAAGAAAGAACCCGTTGTCGGTTATTCTGTTGACGATGTGGCGGATTATTTCGCGATTAATATTAAGTCCGCGGGTGATAGTGCTTCATATTGGCTTAGCTCTGCTTGTTTTGAAAAGTCGTTCCCGTTGAAACTGAAAATGCCGGGTAAGTTTAACATAGCCAATTCAATGGCGGCAATCGCGGCGGTTTGCGCTTTGGGAATAAAAATTAACGATGCAGTTGAGTCGATTCAAAAATGCGAAGGCGTGAGTGGAAGAAGCGAGGTGATTTACAGAGCCCACTTTACAGTGATTCGCGATTATGCCCACACAGCGGATGCCTTAGAAAAGTTCTTAAAGAGTGTCAGAGCCTCTGCTAAAGGCAGAGTCCTTTGCCTTTTCGGTGCGGCAGGAGAGAGAGATGATACGAAAAGACCGAGTATGGGGGAAGTCGCGGCAGAATTAGCCGACTATCTTGTTGTTACTTCTGACAATCCGCGTGACGAAGACCAACAAAAAATAATCGACGATGTTGTTAAAGGCATAAAAGAGCATTCAGTTCCTTATGAAACATACATTGACCGCCACGAAGCGATAATAGCTATATTAAAACAGGCAAAAGAAAACGACATAGTAGTACTATGCGGCAAAGGCCACGAAACAGAACAGGTAATAGGCAAAGAGAGCATACCGTTTGATGAGAAGGAAATAGTGACGAACAATGTACAATGTACAATTGACAATTGACAATTGTGGAGTCGCCTTACGGCGACATATTAGAATTTTAAATCCGTCCGCGTTAGCGGACACAATAATTGTCAATTGTCCATTGTCAATTGTCAATTGAAACGGAGGGTGGGCCGATGGGTGTTTGGATTTATATGTTAACGGCACTGACCGCCGCCGTTTTTTCGGCGTTGTTGGGTTTTTGGGTGATTCCCCTGCTTAGAAGAATAAAATTCGGCCAAACAATCATCGACATAGGCCCCGTGTGGCATAAGCAGAAGAAAGACGGCATTGCCACTATGGGTGGGATTATGTTTATTGTCGGAATATCCGCGGCTTTTGTCACGGGCTTGGTTATGAGTTATAACGAGGGGAATATAGACTTTTCCGGTGTCGGAGGGCTTAATTTTCAAAAAGCAGTGTCGGGGCTAATCATGGCTCTTTGCTTTGGATTTATCGGTTTTTTAGACGATTTTATAAAAGTCGCCAAAAAGAGAAATGCCGGTCTTAGCCCAAAGCAAAAGGTTGTGCTTCAAGTTATGGTAATAGCAGGATATTTCACGATTAAAATCGTGTCGGGCGACACACGCACATTTATCGAAGTCCCGTTTTTCGGCAATCTTGAGCTGTGGTATTTTTATTATATTATTATGGGATTGGGTATTCTCTATATGGTTAACGCCGTCAATTTAACCGACGGCATTGACGGTTTATGCAGTGGCGTTTCGCTGACATACTTTGCGGCATTTATGCTCATTTGCAACCTGTCGTTGTATAACGAACTCGCAATTTTAGCGGCAGCAGCAGCAGGAGGATGCCTTGGATTTTTGTTTTGGAACTTCAACCCGGCAAAGGTTTTCATGGGCGACACAGGCTCTATGTTCTTAGGGGGATTAGTCTGTGCGTTGGGTGTGGGGGCGAAGGCAGAAGTATTTATGGTGTTGACGGGAGCGGTTTATATCTTTGAGGCATTGTCTGTGTTGATTCAAACGACATGGTTTAAGATTACAAAAAAGGCGTATGGAAAAGGGAGAAGAATTTTTAAGATGACTCCAATTCATCACAGCCTTGAGCTTAGAGGTTGGAGCGAGCCTAAAATAGTTTTTTTGTTTTCGGGGCTAACCGCATTAGGTGGGATTGTCTCAATTGTCCTGTTAACACAGTTGTAGAAAGGAGAAATCTGAAAAATGGAACACCCGAATATAAAGATGAACAAGAGAAGAAAAACGGTGTCAAGCACGCAAAGAACGCCGTCAAGAAGCACGCCCGATTATACTCGCAATGCGCGCTATCCGACGACAACCGGCAAAAGTTCTAAAGCGTCGTTGGGGCTTGTCGGGACAGGTGGCGTGGCTGTAGAAGAGCCGCATATTAAGATGAGAGAACGCCCCCCACGCTGGACTCCGCGGGCTAAGTTTGACATTCCCTTCGCGGCTATTGTCATTGCGTTGTTGGTTGTGGGGCTGGCGATGATGTTTTCGTCAAGCTATGAGTTTGGGCGAAACGAGCAAGGCAACCCGTATTTTTACATAGAAAGGCAGTTAACATATGTCGCTATCGGGATAGTCCTAATGCTGGTATTTTCATATATAGATTACCACATTCTTCAAAAAAAAGGGGTTCTCGTTGTAGGCTGTTCGGTTGCTATTGCCCTGATGCTTGCGGTTAAATTGTGGGGGACCTCACAAGGCGGCGCGGAACGCTGGCTTCAAATTGGGACTGTTACCTTTCAGCCATCGGAAATGCTTAAAGTGGCGGTGATTGTGGTGTTCGCCTATTTCGGTGAGAAGTTTTATAAAAATCGCGCAAAATTTAAACACGGGTTTCTGCCGTTTGTTATTTTCTTGGCTGTTTCGTGTGGGCTTACTATTATACAACCTCACTTGTCGGGCACGATTATCATTTTTCTAATTGGAATAACCATGATGTATGTCAGTGGGTGTCGAAAACGTTATCTATTCGTTTTCTTGGGCGCGTTTGTCTTTTGTGCAATTATAGGGGTGTTACTCTTGCAGGCGGCAGGTTATACTTATTTTGAAACTCGCTTTTTGAGTTGGCAAGACCCCGAATACGACATCAGAGGAGAAACCTATCAAACCTATCAATCCCTTATCGCTATGGGTTCGGGCGGTTGGTTCGGCTTAGGAATTGGCGACTCGCGACAAAAATATTCATACCTTCCGGCAGGGCATAACGACTTTATTTTCTCAATCACGACTGAAGAACTCGGCTTTATCGGGGCTTTCATCATTATATTGTTGTTTATAATGCTTGTTTTCCGCGGTTTTTATATCGCAAGACGTTCAAGAGACAAATTCGGAATGTTATTAGCGACAGGCATAAGCGCGAAAATCGGAATTCAAGCACTCCTTAACATAGGGGTGGCAAGCAATGCAATTCCAAATACGGGGGTCTCTCTGCCATTTTTCAGTTATGGGGGGACCGCTATAATAGTCCAACTTATTCAAATAGGAATTATTCTTAACATTTCAAGAAAGGCGGCAATCGAATGATAAATGCGATTATCGCCGCAGGCGGCACAGCAGGGCATATAAACCCCGGTCTTGCCATTGCCGATAAAATCAAAGACGTGTTCCCTGATAGTGACGTAATCTTTGTCGGGACTCCGGGTGGCTTAGAGGCGCAGTTAGTCCCTAAAGCGGGATATGGCTTTGTCCCAATTAAAATGGCAGGGTTTCAGCGCGCGCTTAATATAAAAAACATCGCAAAAAATATAAAGGCGGTGGCTTATTACGCAAGCGCGCTTAAGGCGGCGAAAAAGCTAATCAAAGAGTTTAAGCCTAATGTTGTGGTTGGAACAGGTGGTTACGTCTGCGCGCCCATTCTTAAAGCGGCGGCAAAGCTGAAGATAGACGGTACCCCGATAAAGACAGCAGTTCACGAAAGCAACTCACTTCCCGGATTAGGCACTAAGATGGTCTCTAAGGTGGTGGACAAGGTTTTCGTTGCTGACGAGGAGAGCATCAAACACATTCCAAAACAAGAAAAATGTATAGTCACCGGAAACCCCATTCGCTCACGCGCTAAAATACCCGACAAAGAACAGGCATTAAAGGCGTTGGGACTGCCACACGAAAACTCCTTCACAATATTGTCGTTCGGGGGAAGCTTAGGGGCAAACAAAATCAGCGAATGTATAGCATCACTGTTGAAATGGGAGGAGAAAACAGGGGGAATAAACCACATTCACGCTTACGGCAAAAACGGAAAAACTCTTTTCTTCAATCTCTTGAAAGAGCAGGGAGTTAACCCATCAAAACGTGTTGTTTTCAAAGAATATTTTAATAATATGTACACTTGTTACAGTGCGGCAGACATAATAATCTCACGTTCGGGTTCAATGACCCAAACCGAATTGAAAGCCATGGGAAAAGCATCGATACAGATTCCCTGGCCGGGTGCGACAGAAAACCACCAATATCACAACGCCCTGTCTATGCAAAAATCGGGTGCCTGCATAATGCTTGAAGACAAAGATTTAACACCGCAAAAACTGCAACAAACAGTAAAAGAGCTTTATATCAACCGCGAAAAACTAAAACAAATGGAACAAAACGCAGCCAAAATGTACAAACAAAACGCAGCAAGTCTGATTTTAAGCGAACTTATATGAGCTATTTGTAAATATCGCCCCTTGAGCCAATGTCTCGAATAATAAACTCATCGACCGTTGTTTGATAAACAATTCTCCATTTTCCGACACGCAAACGAAAACCGTCGTTTGTTCCCTTAATAGCTTTAATATCTCCATTTGGTAGAGCGAAAATCGCTCTCGCAATGCGTTCGCGTTCGTTTTGGGAAAGGCTTTCTAAAAATTTCTTTCCCTTCTTCAAAATTGTAATTTTCAAATTTCAATCCCTACTCTTTTTGCAAATACAGAAAAATCTTCAGGTTCATTATTCTTTTCATCGAATGAATCATTGTAAAGCCCTAAACAATACGCATCATCTTTCATCTCATAAATCATTTTTTGAGCATTTTCGAGTATTGCCGCAATGAATTCTAATTGTTCATCGGGAATTCTTTTTACAATGTTAAGACACTGTTCACGTTTAGTCATCAAAAACACCTCTTTCTATTTTTTATTATATTATATCACAGTTTCTTAAAAATTACAATAGATTAAATTCTTAAATTTGCCATCTGCGACTCCGCCATTGTCAATTATCCGTCAAATAGCATAGTATGAAGAAAAATGCTATTTGAGAGGGTGTATTGTATGGATAACTTCACCGCCGGCGAATTGTTGGAGAGAGAGGCTAATTTAAAGAACTCAAAACTCGTTATACGGGGCGGCAAACGCTTAGAAGGAGAAATCTATGTTCACGGCGCGAAAAACAGCGCGTTGCCTATTCTTGCCGGTGTGGTTTTGTGTCAGGGCGAGTCTGTTTTACATAACTGTCCGCGGCTTAGCGATGCTGATGCCGCTTGTCGGATTTTAAACTGCTTGGGCTGTAAGTGCAGTCGCGCGGGTGACAGCGTTGTTATAAATTCAGCCGACTTAATTAATTACGATGTTCCCTCTGATTTAATGAGAGAAATGCGTTCATCGATTGTGTTTTTGGGGGCAATTATCGGCAGAATGGGCAGGTGTAAACTGTCTTTTCCCGGCGGCTGTGAATTAGGGCCGCGCCCGATTGACCTTCATCTTTCCTCCCTTAGAAAAATGGGGGTTGACATTAATGAAGAACACGGATTTTTAGACTGTTCGGCAGAAAAAGGGCTGAAAGGGGCAGTAATTTCTCTTGCTTTCCCGTCTGTCGGGGCGACTGAAAATATCATCTTGGCGGCAGTCAGGGCAAAAGGCCACACCGAAATACACAACGCCGCAAGAGAACCCGAAATAGTTGACTTAGCTTCTTTTTTGAATAAATGCGGTGCTAAAATCAAGGGTGCGGGTGACGGGACAATCTACATAGAAGGCGTGGAAAAACTCGAAGGTGCCGAACACAGTGTCATACCTGACAGAATTGTCACCGCCACTTATATGTGCTGTGCCGCTATTACACGCGGTGAGGTGGTATTGAAAAAAACCGACTATCGACAAATGAGCGCGATTGTCCCGGTGTTTGAACAGATGGGGTGCAGTGTCTATACCTATTCCGATGACACAATCTATATCAATGCACGAAAAAGCCTCAAAGCCCCCGGAACATTGAGAACTATGGTCTACCCCGGTTTCCCCACCGATGCCCAACCGATGATGATGGCGCTTGCCTCAACTTTAACGGGAACAACCGTTTTTGTTGAGACTATATTCGACAATCGTTTTCGCCATACCGATGAGCTTTGCAGGTTAGGGGCGAAAATAAGCGTTGAGGGAACCGTCGCAGTGGTAGAAGGTGTGCAGAAGCTTTCAGCGGCGCAGGTACATTCCACCGATTTAAGGGGAGGAGCCGCCCTTGTAACCGCCGCCTTGTTCGCTAAAGGGGTCACCAACATCTCTAACCTTTATCACATTGACAGAGGTTATGCAAATATAGAAGCCGACCTTAGAGGATTAGGCGCGGATATTATGAGAGTTTGAGAATTTAGAATTGAGAGCAGAGAGTAGAATTTAGAAATATAGAATATAGGATGTGAAAATATGCCTGAATTTAGTCCGTCACGGAAAAAGAAGAGTGTGAAAAAAACAAGTTCACGGGTTGAACCCCAAAAGTCACGCCCCAATTCGGTGTCAAAGGGAAGGCCTAAAGCTTCTTCCCCTCACCGCACAGGGGTGGAGTCTCGCCGTGTTACCGCCCCGCCCGGTCGTCAATATGCGCGCCCTTCCTCACGTAACAGAAAGGGCAATTATATCATTTACTACATTTTAATTATAATGTTGGCTATGTCAGTGTTGTTGATGTTGTCGGTGACAGTTCTTTTTCCGATTCAAAGTGTGTCGGTTATGGCGGCCGAGGACGATGTTTCTTTTACCCCAGATGACATAATTGCTTTTGCCGACATTAAAATGGGAGATAATCTCATTACATACGATACAGCCGAAATTGAGCAAAGAATATTTGAAAACTTCGCCGGATTAGACAGCGCGACGGTAAACAAGCAACTGCCCGGGACAATTAATATAGTTTTAGTCTCCGGGGTGCCTTACGCCGCCGTCGGAAATTTATCAGAATATTTAATTATATCGGAAAATAAAAGGATTATAAGCAAACAAAACAGTTCAGGCGGTCTTATTGAGATATTGGGTTACGGCGCGCAAGAGCCTGTTGAGGGGGGATTTATCGTCTCTGAAAACGAAAGAAAACATCCACTTATGACCGAGCTGATAACCGACATTGAAAGAGCGGGGTTAGAGGGGATAAAATCAATTGATATAAGCGACACGGCAGACATAAAGTTAGACTATTTCGGAAGGGTAGTAATCATTTTAGGAGCCGGTGATGATTTATATACAAAGTTAATTACCGCCGCAGGGCTGTTAAACAGCGACTATATTGATAAAAACGCCTACGGCACGCTCAGGGTTTCAAATCCCGAGAAGGTGAGCTTTTTGCCCGAAAGTGCGAATGAATTTATTCCGGGGGTTATAACCGCCCAATCTGATGACGGCGAAATTCCCGATGAAGACGAATTCTTTGTTTCCCCCGAATACGATTAATTTGCGTAAATTCGCCACAAAATAAACAAATTTATAAAAATTTCAACATTTGGATAAGTTTTTTTCAAAAAAAGCTTGAAATAATATTGAAAATCTGATACAATATAATATGAGTTTAATATTAGCGAATTACCATATCTTGTATTAAAATTTCGGAGGTATAAAATGGCTATTCAGTTTGACGAAGAATTCGTTGAAGAGTTCGTGGATGATTTAGATACAGATTCTGTATTTGACTTAAAAATATTGGTTGTCGGTGTTGGCGGCGGTGGCGGTAATGCCATTGAACATATGGCAAAACTCGGCGTGAACGGCGTTGAGTATGTTGTCGTTAACACTGATGTTCCCGCGCTTAAAACCAAAGACAGGGCACTCATGCGCAGGGTTCAAATCGGCAAAAAGACGACAAAGGGCAGGGGCGCGGGTGGCGACCCTACTGTCGGGGCAGAATCGGCAAAAGAAAACAACGATGATATCCGCAGTGTTCTTGAAGGGGTGACGTTGCTGTTTATTTCTGCCGGCATGGGCGGTGGCACCGGAACGGGTGCTGCCCCGGTGATTGCCGAATTGGCAAAGTCAATGGGAATTCTCACGATTGGAGTTGTCACAAAGCCGTTCGACTTTGAACGCGACCATAAAATGAACCAGGCTTTGAAAGGCATTGCCGAAATGCGCAAACACGTTGATGCTTTGGTAATTATACCCAACCAACGACTTCTTAAACTCGGCGAAAAGGCGTTGAATTTTAAACAAGCGTATACAATGGTTGACAATGTATTGTATAACGTGGTGAAAAATATTTCAGAACTGCTCAACGAAACCTCTTACATGAACATAGACTTTGCGGACTTGAGGGCAACTTTAGAATCCGCAGGTGATGCGCACATAGCCATAGGCGTAGGCATGGGCGAGAAGAAGATTGACGATGCGGTTTATAAAGTAGTCAACTCGCCGCTTCTCGAAACAACAATCGAAAACGCAGGCAAACTGTTAATCAGTGTTTCAATGGCAGAAGAAACCGACATACACGCTGTTCAAGAAATTATGGACAGGATTACAGGGGCGGCACACCCCGATGTTAAGGTTATTCACGGCGCGAGTTGGGATGCATCACTTAAAGATGAAATTGTGGTAACTGTTATCGCCACTTGTTTTAACAAAGAGGAAGAAGAAAGCAATATCGTGAGTGATGTCAGAGTTCACGAAATTCACCCTCAACCGCGAGTTGAAGATGATAGGGTTTTTGTTAAAAAAGAGCCAACCGCAACAGGGGCATTGGACGAGCTTATTGACAGCCTGAATAAAAACCCATATTCGGACGAAGACCCCTTCCGCGACATTGAAGATATATTCAGCAAAAGATGACGTGCAATGACAATCGACAATTAGCGAAATAAACAACGTCGCGATAATCTTGACGATTTATTCGTTAACTACTGTCGCGGCGTTACTGTTATAGAAGCGTTATAATATACGCACAGTAATACATACGGGAGAAGTTTTATGACAAGAGTCCATGATTTTTTTTCTCACAAGTGGGTGAAGTTTGGGTTTTCTTTGTTTTCGGCGGGCTATTTGCTTTTTTTAATTTGGTTGGCGTGGCTCACGTTTGCGCATTATTTTAAGCCTTCTAACCCCCCGATGTTGATTTTTATCTATCTGTTAATCAATATGTTGTTTGGGGCGATTATGCTTTATACCGGAGACCGGGTGATTACTCGAATTTCGGTTTGTTTTTTCCACCCTGTTATACTTGTGGTCTTGTTTTTCGGGTTCGGGAATTGGTTTTTGGTTGCCCCCCCGTTTGTTGTGGCAACAGTCGTGTTTTTCGCAACGCGCTCTAACGAAACGCTTAAAACCGTGCTGTTCACCATTTATTTGATTCTTTATGTCCTTGTTGTTGTGGGTTATCTAATCTTGCAACAATTTTCGATAAGGCTTTTTGACGTTGACTTAAAGTTGCGACAACCCGATTATGATTATTCGCCGCGTAAAACCTACCGGGTGGTTCGATATATTGATGAACCGACAAAAGATGACAGGTCTATAAGGTTCTACGTTGAAAAAGCCGATGAGGACGTTCATTTGCCTTTTTTGGAATGTGCTAAATTTTTTGATTCAGAGTTAGTTCTTACTGCCAGGTATTCAAGAGAGCCTGAAGTGCGTTGGTTAGACGACACAACTCTTTTCGTCGATGGAAGGGTTCAAAACGTAGCTAAAAACGAACGCGGATTAAGTGTGCGCCAAAACGAATTTTCAGGCGAAACATCTATTATTCTTGATTGAGGTGATATTGTGAGATATAGACTAAACCTCACGGGGAAAAATTCTAACGAAATCTACACTATTTCTTTGCCGCAAAATCTTATTGGCTTTTTGGGGTATGATTTTACGGCTTTTATGGAACGGTGTAATGACCTTTGCAGGTTTTTTCTTAAAACCGGCAAATATCGTCAAGACGAAGTTGTGGAAGTGCGCAACTCTATTTCGCCTTGCCATAAATATTATGAATATAACATGAGAACGGTGTTCGACAAAATTGTTATAGACTGTTGGATTGAATATCTGTGCCGCCAAAACGAAATAGGAATCGTGGCACTTTGGAACAGCTATATCCACTGCCGAAACGATTTTGAAAAGGCGGTGTTCACGCGCCTTAACGAATATCGACACAACAGAGCGCATAATCAATGGGTTAATATCTTGAAAATTCAAGAATACGCGACACGCAAGGCTGAGTTTGTTTTCGGCAAAAAGGTTAGAAATTCCGCAGAAGCTTCAGCTAAAGTCGGTTATTTCGATTTGATGTTTAACGTTACATCAAATGAGATGGGCTTTGATTTGAGTGAGATGCCCGAAAACGTAGTATCTATTGTCGGGCGCACACCAAATTCCCCCTTTACAATGAGTAATGTCAGCCGCGAAATTATACGCAACGTATTAGCGGACATGCCTGATAATGCCGACAAGAAGCCTTCTTCTAAGCGTGCCCCCGCGCTTTTCGACCAAACCGCAATGGATGCTTTCACCGAAATTAAGGCGTTCTTGCCCGATGAACCCGACAGTATTATTAATACCCTGATTAAGTCAATGGGTGAGGCCCAAAAGGTATATGTTCCGGGTGGGTTTAAAGCGGTTATTGATTTGGAATTTGACGCGTTGACCGAGTTCGGCGGCGTTATGCAAAAGTGTTTGAACTGTGGGGAGTATTATCTGAAAGACGAAAGTTATCAATACGACTATTGCGACCGCGCCGTCAGAGGGGTTGAAAGCTGCATTGATAAAATGGGGATTAAATCGCAAACAACTCGCATTGCCGCCCCCGTTCAAGCTGTTGATACGGCGTTGGTTAATGAACGCTGTGACCTTCTTTATCGCGAGATGTCAGAGCGGGTAAACGTTGATTTAACCCAACGCGATTTTTCAGATTGGTATAAATTTTTAACCGCAATAAGAGAGAATTTGCTTAACGGCATGGCGACAATGAAAGATTTTGACAGCTTTGTTGAATATTCAAAGAGTATAAGCTTTACCCCCATAAAACAAAAACCCGAAGCAGAGCCGACACCTGTTGAAATTGACGAAAAGGGAAGAGAAGTTCGCCCGTTTGTATTTGAAAAAATTGACAGAAAAGAGCTTTCGGAGCATGACAGCCTGCTATATGAAACACCGAAAGAAACGTCACAGCCGTTTCCCGTTAAAACATTCAGAAAAGCAGATGTCACGCCGTTTGATGAGGAGAGAAAATTTGACACCGATGACTCGTTAGATGATTTAAAGGCACTGCTCAGTGGAGCAAGTAAATCTTCGCCGATGCCGTCTGCTATCGGCGGCTCGCTATCTGCTTCCGGCGGCTCATCATCTGCTACCGGCGGCTCGCCGTCTGCTACCGGCGGCTCGCCGGGTGGTTTTTTTCAGGCTAAAGTAATACGTGTTCCTACTCCTGTTGAGAATGAAAATGAGGTTACGCTTGTACCCGGGGTGAAACCCGTTTTGGTACAGGGTTTTTCGGGCAAAGATTTGTATGACGAAGAACCCGAAATACAGCCGCCGCTTAAAAATAAACCCGTTCAACCCGACAGAGCAACCCTCTCTCAAACAAGCAAAGACATTCCACCCCAAACCGACAGTGACGTAAAAATATACGAACCGGCGGCTCCGATGAAACTTTACGAACGTGCGACTCAAAAGAAACACATTTCTCATTTGCCTCTTGAGGGGCAATCGCCAAGTCGCTTGCCGGCAGCTGACATTTCCTCTACGCAACAACCGCGCGAGCGTGTCGCGAGCGTTTACAACGACGAGTATGCACCTCTCAAAACCATCTCTGTTGACGATTTGCGGGGCGGCAAATCAAAAGAGTCGCCTGAAACTCGCGCACAATACGCAGTTTCTTCCTATAAATCAGCATCACAAGCCCCTTTTATTTCTCCTCACGGCGATTTTTCTTTTGGAACGTCTATTGAGGATGGCGAAAGCTTGTCGCGAAGTATTCCCTACCCAACGCAAGAACGCTCTGCAAAAGAGGTGAGGTTCAATGATTTTTTAGACGGTTTTGGGCGTGGTGACGGCTTTCCCAATAAGAAAGATTCAGAAGAGCCGCCACAATCTCACAAAACCCAAAGAGTCATGGATGCACTCTTCAAACCAAGCAAACCTAGTTTGTCGTTGAATGTTAAGAATAGAGAGTGATGGCAGTTGGCACTCCAATCAAATTATGCCATTATGTTCATAGTGCTATTTGTTGTTTGGAACACGGTTTTTGCGTTGGCGTTTTTTGATTGTTCGCGGGCTGTTCCGCCCGGTTTTATTGTGAGTGGTAACATTTCACGATGTTTTTTATCATCGGGTTGGCTCTTTTTAAGGGCGGTGATGGCAGCGGTTAAATCTCTTATTGCTTTTTCCAATTCTTCAGCGGTGGCTTCATCGTTTAAACTGACCGCTTTTGTTATACCGTATATTTTCATAAGCTGTTTCCAACTTCTGCCTGAATACATATTTGATTGCATCATTTCGACACGTTTCAACAAGCCGTTAAGTGTCACTTTTTTCATCTCGGCAGTTAATTTGTCGCTATTTTCATTTGTTGTGGAGAAGCGGTCGCGTAAGTCATTACGTGGCTTATCGAAATTTTCGGCTTTCTCATCTTCTGCGCCTCGCTGCTCATCAAGCGTTTCGGACTCGTCACGTTTAAGCTCGTTCGTTTCCTTCGATTCATAGGTTTTATAAGGCTCATACCCATTCACACTTATAATGTTCATACCTTTTACCTCAATGTCCGTAATATTTTCAGCTTATATATTTTATCGACAGAAGACAGAAAAACTTTATAAAAATAAACACCGCCCTGCAGTTTTTGTCGGGCGGTGGTTTTTTGGAATGTCTTGCGTAAATGGGTGAGGGTGGGGTGGAAAGACCAACGTTCTAACCCCCCACCCTCACTCTCTCATTTGAAATTGTGATTTTTGAACCACATACCCCTCAGGCAACGCTTCAAAGAGCGAAATAATCCATGTTTTATAATCAC
>WRLV01000019.1 GCA_009777445.1 Oscillospiraceae bacterium
GCAGAGGAAGAAAAACGCATTTTTAAGGAAATTATTTCGCTCGTTGAGGGAATATCCGATGATGCGAAAAACAAGCTAATCAACAATATCGTCTTGGACTTAACGCTCGACGGTTTGGCAGATGTGCTTTCAAACATTAAGTCAAAAGCTAAAATACATAACAGAGAGGAGTTGGATAAAGTTATGGATAACGTTGTACAAAGAAAATACTATTTTAAACAGCTTGAGTGGTTGGATGAGGGCATGCAAAAAGGCATGCAAAAAGGCATGCAAAAAGGCATGCAAAAAGGCATGCAAAAAGGCAGACAAGAAGGCATGCAAAAAGGCAGACAAGAAGGCATACAAGAAATCCTTGAAAAGCTTAAACGGGGCGGTATGTCTGATGAGGAGATTAATAAGTTTTTGCAGTAAGTTCTGATTGGTTTTTGAAAAATGTAGGGGACGGGCTTGCCCGTCCCGAAAAAGATGTTTACAAGAAACGGGGTTGCCTAAAAAATGAAATCACCTTATACGCTCTTTGAAATAAAAGAAAAACTACGCCCTATATTTAACGAATCGCCTGTAGACAAAGCAATTCTTTTCGGCTCTTACGCAAAAGGCAATCCGACTGTTTTAAGTGATGCCGATATAGTTATAGACAGCAAAGTTGCAGTAACTATTACAATTGAATAAAATTTTTTTAAAAAAAACATTGACTTTGCTGAATAGATATGGTATAATTTAACAAATATAACATTAAGGAGGAATTAAAATTGAAAAATCCATGGCTTAAAACAATCGTCTCGTTAGTGACAGCCGCCGCTCTTTGTGTCGGCATGGCATGTCTCACCGTCTCAGCGCAGGATACAGTATTCATCTCAATTGAAGACAAAAATGTTGATGCAACTGCAAAAAACATAGAAATAAACGTGTCGGCAACAAACTTAGCGGCAAATGGCGGTTTGTTTTCCGGTTCGATTAATTTCGTTGTCCCCGATGGGTTGGTCTTGATAGAAATCAGAAATGCCTCGGGTGTCGGCGATGATTCTTGGAATGATGTTTCCGATGCTCGTGCTGTATTTACCCCCTCACCAACATACAACGGCTCTAATTTAACCACGCTCGTTTTAGATGTCGCCCCTGGCGCGGCGTTCGGCGATGTTTTTAATATTTCAATTAATAATGCTGATTTTGCATCGAGTAACTTAACTCCGATGCCCCTTGACCTTACAGACGTGGGCAAAATAACAATCGACGATGCTGATGTTCATGTTGGTTCAGTGACCACATCGTCCGGCGAGAATACTGTTGATGTCCCCGTGACTATTCAAGGCAACCCTGGAATTAACACCGCCGTGCTTCATTTTAATATTCCTGCCGGTTTAAGGCTGTTGGGGTTTAATCATGTCGGCGGTATGCGCTTGGGAGAATCTAATGTTACAGGGGCAAGCGTTGTGCTTTCTAATGAAAGCACGGACGAATATTACGGCACCCACCTTGTAACTTTGGAGTTGGAAATTTTAGATAAAAGCTTGATTGGCGTGCGGCAAGACATTTCAGTCAACACCCAATTTTCAAGTATATCTGACTCTAATGCAAGAACACTTAATGTTCAGTATGTCACCGGCGGAGTCACCGTGGTTGTAATCATTATGCGCGGTGATGCTAATCGTGACGGCGCAGTGAACGTGGCAGACATCACATATCTGAAAAGAGTGTTAGTAAGAATTCCCGGCTTCCCCTCTAATGAAGAATGTGATGTAAACAACGATGGCGTAATCAATGCGGCAGACTTGACTTACTTGAAAGGGCATATAACGGGGCGACCGGGGTTTCCGCTTAATAATTGACGGTTTTCATTTAATAACGACATCTAAATAAACACCGCCGCCCGACACTTTTTGGTGTCGGGCGGTGTAATTAGTTTATCTATCTCCAAAAACCCAAGTAAGTTCGTCTTCAGTAATATCTCCATCGCAATTTTTGGCAATAAGCCTAACAAGCTCTTCCCATTTTTTGCAAGCTTCTTTATACTCATCACTTGAAATTTCTTTACCACAATACAATCTCTCGCGTTCTTCCAACAACAATCGCATAAAATAAAGTGCTTCTCGTTCTTTGTGCGGAAAATCAATGATGGCATGCTTGTCATACTTATGCATAGCGTGACAAACGACATGCGCTAACTCATGCGCGATTATTGCTCTTTGTATGCTTAATGCATCTTCTTCCCACTTATCGTGCAAAGAAGATTTAATGTTTTCCAAAGAAGTATAGAGTATACTATGCGTTACTACATTTGGCTGTTGTTTTTCATCTATGTTAGTCCTAAGCTCTCCTTTGGGTTTGATAATTTTGCAAGTTTCGAGTGTTTTGAAACGCACCTTTACTCCTTTGGTTTTTTCTATGTATTCAGAGATAAGCCGCATTTCACAATCAAAAATATTAGATTCTACTTTTGGAGTTTTAAAAATCTCATTAAAAATTTCATCTATAAAATTTCTTTTATACCTATCAATTTTATTTGACTCGTAACCTGTGAGTATACTGCTCACTTGTTTTGATACATCTGTCGGAGAAAATTCGTATTTTTTTCTTAAAATAGCACCATTAGGCATTTCTGAATAAAGAAGCAAAAATTTTTCCGCGAGATAACAGTTCTCATTAAAATCACTATTAGGGCTTTTGTTTATGCTTATAGGTATATGACTTAAAACAACCTTCGCTAATCCCAAAGCGACAAAAACACATTCTTCATAATGCTTGCCTGTTTTTTTATAATGTATCTCTATGTCATCGTCTTTGACGATAACTTTAGCAGACGTGTCCGAAATAGCGATTAAGCTAATAGCCTTCCCCAAATTTTCCTCTGCATAGCCTCTAACCATACGACAGGCATATGCTAAATGCTCAGAGCGCGCAGGGGAAAGCTGAATGTCTTCGAGCAATTTTTTTATATTTTCTTTTTCCATTTTCAATACAGGGGTTTGATTTTCGCGCTCTTTCATGTTTTTCGTCCTTTAAAAATTTTAATTGTGTTTTTCAAACAAAACAAAGTGAACGGTTAAAAAACCGCCACTAACAACTTAAATATTATTTAGCTTCTTCTCTTTCTTTGTTATTCAATATCAACTGTTCTATAGTAACGTTATAGTCTTCATCAAGCGTTAATTTCCCAAAACTGTAAGTCTCTCTTATTCCCATGAAATTGTACAAGATTTTTAAACATTCTCTCTTATCGGTTATATCCAACCCAAATCCGGCTAATTCTTTTTCCACATCTTCCGGAGTAAAACATTTGCCCAACGAGTCTAATACTAAAATAGGCATGGTAAACATATTTCGATTCCTCCCTTTGATTAGTTCTTCTATTATATCATCATTTTATTCATTTGTAAAGTGTTTTTAAAATATTCCACAAAAAATCTATTTTTCTCACAAAAGACACAATAAAACTCAAGCCTAATTTATGCAAAATTGTCATTTAACCCCAATCCCCAACCAATAACAAACCCCATCATCATCACCATAATACCCCTCGCGCACTGCTATTTTTTTAAAGCCGCATCGCTCATAAAGCTTTATTGCGGCTTTGTTTTTGCTTGCCACTTCGAGGAAGATTTTCTTTTGATTTCGCTCTTTGCATTTGTGTATAAACTCTCTAAGCAACAACTCCCCTATTCTGCGATTGCGGTGTTCGGGTAGCACGCAAATTCTGTGCAGTTCGCACTCGTCGGCTATGCGTGTTCCTAACGCATAGCCAGTTATTTGCGGCTCTTTTTTACTGCCGTCATCGTGGAATACTACAATAGAATATTCGCTCTCTAAAGCTGTTTTAATCGCTTGAAGGCTCCATGGGTTTTTGAAACAGAGAGTTTCAAGTTTTTCAAGTTGCTCAAGTTTTTTAAGTTTTTCAGTGAGATTCATACCAACTCCTTGCTGTTTTCACTTGCGCCACAAGAGCAACGGGTTCAACTTTCTCCATCTCTTCTTTCAGCACATCTTTCACACGAAGAGCCACGCCTTCGTCGCACTCGACTATAAGCTCGTCATGCACCTGCATAATCAGTTTGGCAGGTAACGCTTCTTCTTTTAAACGGCGGTGAATTGAAAGCATAGCGAGCTTGATTATATCGGCGGCAGTTCCCTGAATGGGGGTGTTCATTGCCATTCGTTTGCCTGCCGATTGTATGTTTTTGTTTGAAGAGCGTAATTCGGGGATATAACGCCGTCTGCCGAAAAGCGTTTCTACATAGCCGTTTTGCGTTGCGTTACGCACTACACATTCCATAAAATCACGAACGCCATGATACTTTTCAAGATAATTTTTGATATAAGAATCCGCCTGCGCAACGCTCACACCGATGTCTTTCGATAGCGAAAACGCGCCTATGCCGTATACTATTCCGAAGTTAACCGCTTTAGCGGCAGTTCGCATTTCGGGAGTCACCCATTCGGGCGGCTGGTTGAATACTTGCGCCGCAGTAATTGTGTGTATATCCGCGCCATCGGCGAACGCCTTTTGCATTAACTCATCGCCTGACATATGCGCCAACACCCTAAGCTCAATTTGCGAATAGTCGGCATCAACTAATATTTTGCCCTCATCGGCTATAAAAAACTTTCTCATCTCTCTTCCGCGCGCGGTTCTGACGGGAATGTTTTGAAGGTTCGGCTCTGTGCTTGAAATTCGCCCTGTTCGAGTTTCTGTTTGCTTAAAAGTTGTGCGTATGCGCGAATCTGTTGGGGACACCTGTTTAAGCAAGCCCTCAACATAAGTCGAATTTAGTTTAGTCAGCGTGCGATATTCGCCGATAAGCGGAATAATCGGGTGCTTATTCGTCAAGCTCTCAAGCACATCAGCGTTGGTAGAATAGCCTGTTTTGGTCTTTTTCCCACCGGGGAGTTTCAAAGTCTCGAACAAGACAAGCCCTAACTGTTTGGGAGAGCTTACGTTAAACTCACATTGCGAAAGCGCGAAAATCTTCTGTTCAACATCGGCGATGTCAGTTTTAAGTTGCGCGCCGAAATTTTCAAGCCCTTGCGTATCAAGTTTAATGCCGCTTTGTTCCATGCAGACAAGCACTTCGCTTAACGGGATTTCAATGTTTTTGAGGATTGTCTGTAGCCCCTCTTGCTCAATTCGCGCTGATAGCAACTCGTTAAGCCTTTGAACCGCCCCCACAGGGTTGTCGCTTAAATTCACACCATACTCATCACAAAGGCGTGGCAGGCTATAATCATTCGCATTTGCGTTAAGCAGATATGCCGCTAAGGTGGTGTCGAACGTCACATTTTTGAGATTTATTTCATTTGGGGCGGCGTGCTTCCAAAGTGATTTTATGTTAAAAGTTTGCTTTTCGTTATTATTATTTTTGAAAAGAATAGAAGAAAAATCAGCCTGTGAGTTATTGTAAATAACAGCAGGTTTTTCACGCTCTGCCACCGCCGGCGCGGCGGTTGCCACCGGCGGCTCGCCGGGTGGGTTGCTGATTTTTTTAATTAGCGCGAACATTTCAAGTTCGGTGAGCAAGGTTGTTAGTTTTTGGTTGTCGGTGTTTTTCAAGTGATAGTCTGTGAGGGTTGTTGAAATTGGAACTTGTTTGTTTATTTCACCTAACTTTCTGCTTAGAAACGCCATTTCTTTCCCCGTGTTGAGTTTTTTATAGTTTGTCGCGCTAAGAGAGATGACTTCGATATGCTCATAGATATAATCAAGCCCACCGTATTTTTGAATTAATGCAAGCGCGGTCTTCTCACCGATGCCCGCAACGCCGGGGATATTATCACTGCTATCCCCCTGCAATGCCTTTACGTCAATGAGTTTCGCCGGTTCTAAACCGAACTGTTCTTCAATTTCTTTCGGGGTATAAATGACATCCTCTTTGGTCTTTGAAAGATGTAATGTCACGTTGTCTGTGACAAGTTGCAGAGCATCGCGGTCGCCTGTAGCAATAACACAGCGCGTGTCGGCTAAGTCGGCGTGGTGAGAGAGCGTGCCTATAATATCGTCTGCTTCAAAGCCTTCTTTTTCTAACACAGTAACGCCAAGCGCGTTTAATATTTCCTTGATGTAAGGGATTTGAACTGCTAAATCATCGGGCATTCCCTTTCTGTTTGCCTTATATTCGGCGAACATTTCTTTTCTGAATGTCGGGGCGCGCATATCAAAAGCCGCCACCACGGCATCGGGTGAATATTTTTTAGTCAATTTAAGATAAGTGTTGAAAAATCCCGTTATCGCGTGAGTAAAAACCCCCTTCTTATTTGAAAGGGGGCGTATTGCATAAAAACAGCGATTAGCTATACTATTCGCATCGATTAAAAGCAGTTTCATGAGTCTTTTGCCTTTCTGCCGACGGCGGCTTTAATAAAATCCACAAATAAAGGGTGTGGGCGGTTGGGGCGCGACTTGAACTCGGGGCGAAACAGCACAGAGAGAAACCACGGGTGAAGCTCCTGCGACAGCTCCATAATTTCAATCGACTTGCCGTCTAAAGACAACCCCGAAAGAGCCATGCCGTTTTCGATAAATTGCGTTCTATATAAATTGTTGAACTCATAATAATGACGATAACGCTCATCGATTCGGTCTTTACCATATGCGTTTTTAGCGATGGTGTTGTCCTCAATTTTACTGTGATAGGTGCCTATTCTCGCGTTATCGTTTTTTCGCCCGACATTTGGCGCGAAGTCGATGACATTATACATATCGTAATAAAGCTGAGTGGTGTCGCTACTCTCGATTCCCAAAACATTAGCTGCGAATTCAACAACGGCAATATGCATTCCCAAACAAATTCCAAAAAACGGGATTTTGTTCTCTCTTGCATATTTAACCGCGTTAATTCCACCTTCAATTTCAGTCGAACCCAATCCATCAGGCAAAATAATTGCATCACAACCCGATAAAATTTCGCCGACTTCATCTTTTGCGATGTCGTCTGAATTGAGCAATCTGATATTCACCAACGCATCATTGGCAAAACCGGCGTGGCGCAAAGCTTCCATAACCGAAAGATAAGCATCGGGCAAAGAGACAAATTTGCCGATAATTCCGACAGTGAGCGCGTTTTTTACACTCTCTTGATGTTCGACCATTTGTCGCCACTCGGTTAAATCAGGCTTTCTTTCTTCAATCTTAAGATGGCGACAAACCGCACGGGTAAGGCCTTCTTCCTCTAACATAAGCGGCACGCCGTATAGCGAATCGGCGTTGAGGTTTTCTATTACGTCAACGGCTTCAACGTTGCAAAAGCTGGCGATTTTGCCTTTTAGTTCGGGTGGAATGTCAGAATCGCTACGCAAAACGATGATGTTAGGCTGAATACCCATTCCCAACAAAGTCTTTACGCTGTGTTGTGTCGGCTTGGTTTTCAACTCGTCACTCCCCGGAATGGTGGGCATAAGAGTAACGTGAATGTAAAGAACATTGTCCCTGCCCTTGTCTAACACCACTTGACGAATGGCTTCTAAGAAAGGCGTGCTTTCAATATCGCCGACAGTGCCGCCGATTTCGGTGATGACAATGTCAGCCGCCCCTTTAGGAAGGCTTGCCACACCATATATCCGCGATTTAATTTCATCGGTGATATGGGGAATCACCTGAACGGTGTTTCCCCCGTAAGCTCCGTTTCTCTCTTTGTTAAGAACTTTCCAGTAAATTTTTCCGGTAGTAACGCTGTTTTCAACCGTCAAATTTTCATCAATAAAACGTTCATAATGCCCTAAATCGAGGTCAGTCTCAGCCCCGTCTTCGGTGACAAAGACTTCACCGTGTTGACGGGGGCTTAAAGTTCCGGGGTCAAGGTTGATATAAGGGTCAAGCTTTTGAATGGTGACGTTGAAGCCCCTGCACTTAAGCAGCCTCCCGAGAGAGGCTGCAGTTATTCCCTTACCCAAACCCGACACTACACCGCCGGTAACGAAAATATACTTAGTATTCATTTTTAGACTTATCCTCCCGCCACATCAATGCGATTGAGGGCGCGTTTGAGTTTAAATTCCGCGATACACAACTCGCGTTGGTCAGATGAGCTGTTTTCTGTAAACGACTTAAGTTTTTCTTCGGTCTGTGTTTTTGCAAGTTCGGCGCGTTCAAGGTCAATCTCATCGCTCCACTCACAGCTTTGGGTGAGGATAACGGTTTTGTCTTTTTCGACATTAACCACACCACCCGAAATAGCGGCGACACGCGAAGTTTTATCAGGAAAATTGATTTTAATTTTTCCAATCACCAAAGCCGCCGCATAAAGTTCATGTCGCGCTAAAATTCCCTTGTCGCCGGTCGTAGTGCGCAACACAACGCCAACGCTCATGTCGTCAAAAAACACACCGCTCGGGGTAACAATCTGAAGTTTAAAAGGATTCATGCTCTGTTCGCCTCCTGTCAGCTGTTTTTGGCTTTAGCAACCGCATCTTCAATTGTCCCGACGAAAAGGAATGCTGATTCTGGGAGGTCATCGTGCTTTCCTTCAAGAATTTCTTTAAAGCCGCGGATTGTTTCTTTGATTGGAACATACTTTCCTTTATAGCCGGTGAACGCCTCGGCAACCGTAAAGGGTTGCGACAAGAAACGTTGTATTTTACGCGCTCTTGCCACCACGATTTTGTCTTCGTCACTTAACTCGTCCATTCCCAAAATCGCGATAATGTCTTGGAGTTCTTTATAGCGTTGCAAAATGCCTTGAACCGCCCTTGCCGTGTTATAATGCTCTTGCCCTACGGTTTCAGGGGTAAGTATGCGTGATGTACTGTCTAACGGGTCAACTGCGGGATAAATCCCCATTGAAGCAATGTCACGCGACAAAACAGTTGTCGCATCTAAATGCGCAAAAGTGGTAGCAGGAGCAGGGTCAGTAAGGTCGTCAGCAGGAACATAAACCGCCTGAACCGATGTAATACTGCCTTTGTCGGTGGAGGTAATGCGTTCTTGCAGGTCACCCATTTCGGTTGCCAGCGTGGGTTGATAACCAACCGCACTCGGCATACGCCCCAACAGAGCCGATACCTCTGAACCCGCCTGTGTAAACCTAAATATGTTGTCAACGAAAAGCAACACATCTTGCCCTTCTTTGTCACGGAAATATTCAGCCATAGTCAGCCCCGAAAGCCCGACTCTCATTCTCGCCCCCGGCGGCTCGTTCATTTGCCCGTAAACCAAAGTGGTTTTATCGATAACGCCGGACTCGCACATTTCCATGTAGAGGTCGTTACCCTCACGCGTGCGTTCACCAACCCCGGCGAAAACCGAAAGACCGCCGTGGTTAGTGGCTATGTTATTTATAAGCTCCATAATTATAACGGTTTTTCCTACACCTGCGCCGCCAAACAGCCCTATTTTACCGCCTTTGAGATAAGGGGCGATGAGGTCAACCACCTTAATGCCGGTTTCTAAGACCTCGTTAGTGACAGTAAGTGCCTCATATGATGGTGGGGCGCGGTGAATCGCCCAATGTTCTTTTGCTTTGGGAGCGGGTTTATTGTCAACCGGCTCGCCGAGAAGGTTGAAAATTCTGCCGAGGGTTTCTTTACCGACAGGGACTTTAATAGAGTCGCCGGTATCAAGCGCGGGCATTCCGCGAACTAACCCGTCTGTGCTTCCCATTGCAATACATCGAACCACATCGTCACCGATATGCTGTGCGACTTCAACCACCAACTTTTCGCCGTTATTGTCGATTTCAATAGCGTTAAGCAGGTTAGGCAACTGTGACGGCTTAAACTTTATGTCAAGCACTGCCCCGATTATTTGAACTATTGTTCCTGTATTAGCCATATTGATTTCCCTTTCAAGAATGTTAATTTACAAAGGCAATCCTGCGCGTGAGCTATCGCAAATAAAGCCTACGTGTTCTCGGTTTGCCCCCGCCGGCTCGGCGGTCTGCCATCGCCGGTTAAATTGCGTTTGCGCCGGAAACTATTTCGTTGATTTCGTTGGTGATTTTTTCTTGCCTTGCACGGTTATAGAGTAATGACAAATCTTCTATCATTTGCTGTGCGTTGTCGGTAGCACTTTCCATTGCTATGCGGCGCGCACTTTGCTCACAAGCATAAGACTCACAAACAGCGCAAAAGACAATACTCAATAAAAATTGAGGTATAATTCGTTCAAAAACAGCCTCGGGCGACGGGTCATAATCGGTGAGCGAAATTGGCTTTGAACCCTTGTCGCTTTCGGTGTCAACCGGAACAAGTTTAAACTTAGTCGGGTTCTGCTGTAAAGACGAAACAAACGTGGTATAGAAAATGCTGACCTCGTCTACTTCACCGCCTTTGAACATATTAACCGCTGTTACGGCAATGTCAGAGCAATACCCCACTTTCAAATTTTCGGCAAAGCCCGGGTATTTTTGAATGACATCATAGCCGTTTTTCTCGAAATAGTCTATGGTTTTTTTGCCAATGGCGATTATTTTCGGCTTTGCTGTGTCGTCTTTACATTCGGCGGCGACCATTTTAAATACGTTTGAGTTATAGCCGCCCGCAAGCCCACGGTCACCCGCGACAACAACAAACAGGCGATTTTTAATTTCCCGTTTCTTGGTGAAAACGCTCGTGCCGACTCCATCACCTTGCGCTATTTTGTTTAGCATTTCATACTGCGCCTCAAAATAAGGACGCGCATTCTCAGCGCGTTGCTTTGCCTTGCGCTGTTTTGACGATGCCACTAATTCCATCGCTTTGGTAATTTGCTTAGTTGATTTTACGCTTTTTATTCGACGCTTGATTGCTTTCATATTACCTGATGCCAAAAAATCACCGCCTATCTTTTAATACTAATTAAAGAGTTCCGTCCATATACGGTTGTCTGTTCATTTTCAGAACAAAGTCAACCACTGACAAAACCAACACCATAGCGGACAATGACACCGCCACAATACTCATAACTAATGCAGCTTTAACCATACTTTCAAAGCACCTTCTCTTTTATAAATTTTTCGGTAAAGTGTTTGAGCGCGTTCTTCAAGTCGTCTTCGATTTGAAGAGTCAACACTTTCTCTTTTTTGAGAGTGGTTTTTAAATCGCCTTGAGAAGTTTCGATATACTCAAATAATTCACTCTCATATTGAGCAACAAGGCTCACCGGAATTTCTTTTAAATAGTCGTTAATAACGGCATAAATTATAAAGATTTGGTCTTCAACGGTGTAAGGAGAGCTTTGTTTTTGTTTGAGCACTTCAACTATTCTCTCACCCTTTGCAAGACGGTTTTTGGTGTCGGTATCAAGGTCTGAACCAAACTGAGCGAACGCTTGCAACTCGCGATATTGTGAATATTCGAGTTTCAAAGGGCCCGACACTTTTCTCATCGCTTTGATTTGAGCGTTACCGCCCACACGCGACACTGACACGCCCGGGTTTACCGCAGGGCGTATTCCGGCGTTAAAGAGTTCGGTCTCAAGAAAGATTTGCCCGTCTGTGATTGAAATAACGTTAGTCGGGATATAGGCGGAAATGTCACCCGCTTGGGTTTCGATAATCGGCAACGCGGTTAGTGAACCGCCGCCGTAATCTTTGTTCAGGTTAGCGGCGCGCTCTAACAATCTTGAATGAAGATAGAACACATCGCCGGGATAAGCCTCACGCCCCGGTGGTCTTTTCAGCAACAGCGAGAGTGCGCGATAAGCCACGGCGTGTTTAGACAAATCGTCATAAATGATAAGTACATCTTTACCCTTGTCCATAAAATATTCGCCCATAGCGCAACCCGAATAGGGTGCGATATAAAGCAAGGGGGCAGGCTCAGAAGCGTTCGCCGCAACAACAATCGAATAGTCTAATGCGCCCGCATTTCTAAGCGTTTCAACAGCCGTCGCAACGGTAGAGCTTTTTTGCCCGATTGCGACATAAATGCAGATTACGCCTGTTCCCTTTTGATTTATAATAGTGTCTAATGCAATGGTGGTTTTCCCCGTTTGGCGGTCGCCGATAATAAGCTCACGCTGACCTCTGCCAATGGGAATCATAGAGTCAATCGCCTTAATCCCTGTTTGAAGAGGGACATTTACCGTTTGACGGGTGATAATACCCGGGGCGATTTTTTCAATTGGCCTTGTTTCTTTTGCTAAGACGGGGCCTTTTCCGTCAACGGGTTGCCCTAACGAGTTTACCACGCGCCCCAACATTTCATCACCAACGGGAACAGCTATGATTTTTCCGGTGCGTTTAACAATCGCCCCTTCTTTAATTTCTCCGTCAGAGCCTAACATAACCGCGCCCACAAAATCTTGCTCAAGGTTAAGCGCGATACACTTTACTCCGTTCTCAAACTCCAAGAGCTCGTTGAGCATACACTTTTCAAGACCATGTATGCGGACAATTCCGTCACCGACAGTTACAACAGTTCCCGTGTCGGCAAAGCGAATTTTCGTGTCAAAGCTTTTAATCTGCTCTTTTATTACAGCAGTAATTTCATCCGGACGTAAATTCATGTCTTTCGAGCTGTCCTTTCATAAATTATTTATGCAATTATATTTGTAATGTCATTTTTCAATGCTTCAAGCCTTGTTTTAACGCTGCCGTCAAGGCGTGTGCTACCATAATCAAGGATTATGCCGCCAATTAGAGTCGTGTCAACTTTCTCAGAAAGCAGGATTGTCTTATTGGTGAGCGTTTCCATCTTAGCCTTTATTTTGCCACGCAAGTCATCGCTTAACGGGGCTGTGGCGGTGACAGTGATTTCCATAATCCCGAAAGCGTTGTTATAACGCTGACGAAATTCCCGAACAACACGCTCAAAACCGCCTATTCGGTGATTGCTGACTAACACTTTCAAGAAGTTCAACAGATACTCACAGACGTTGCCCGAAAACGCTTTGTCTATGAGTTCGAGCTTTTCTTCTTGCGACACGACAGGCGTTTTCATGAGCTTAACAAACTCCGGCGTGTCGGCAAAAATCTGTTCAACCGCTTTTAGCTCAGACAGCATATTAGTAAGCACCTCCTGCGCGCCGTCAGCGGCAGACTCTGAAACTAATGAAAACAGGGCTTCGGAATAAACCTTTTCAAATGATGTCGCCATATACTCTCACACCCTCTTACTTATTACTTAATTTTAACAATAAAGTTTTCGATTAACTTTTCGTTATCGGCTTTGTTGATTTCTTTTTCGGCGACTTTTTGAGCCGCCATGATAACAAGCTCTGAAATTTGGTTCTTGATTTCGTTTATTGCGCGCTTTTTCTCGCGCTCAATTTCCTCAGTCGCTTTGTCGCGAATTCGCCCTGCTTCTTCTTTTGCTGCACGGATAATTTCGCTTTCGCGCTCTTGCGCTTTGACAACTGCTTCTGAGACTATTTGGCGTGCTTCGTTTTTGGTTTCGGTGAGTTTTTTAAGATATTCTTTTTCGCTCGCTAACGCGCTCTCTTTCGCTTTTGTTGCATCTGCTGTTTCTTTGTTAATCAGTTCACGGCGTTTTTCGAGAATTGCCGTAATCTTCTTATGCACGAAAAAGCGATACATCAACACAATCAGCAAGGTGTTAACAAGGGTTGCCACTATTGTGACCGGGTCGATAGCGACTATAGAGGTATACCAAGGCGTTGCGGTCGCGATAATACCGGGCATAGTCATATGTGGCGGCACCACCTTTCATAAACAATTTTTTCTTTACTAAGAAGTTAAAAGCCCAAGTAACGGGTTCGCGTATAACAAGAGCAACGCGATAACCAACGAATAGAGAGCTGTGGTTTCTGCAATCGCGTCACCGATAATAAGGGTTCGCAAAATCACCCCTTCAGCTTCGGGCTGTCTGCCCACCGCTTCAACCGCTTTTCCTGCGGCAATGCCTTGTCCGATTCCTTGCCCGAGACCGGTAATCATAGCGGCCCCCGCCCCGATTGCCTGCCCCATTAAAATCAGAGCCTTCCCGTTGATAATCGCCTCGTTGGCAACTTCATTAACAACTTCATTCATGACCTAACCTCCTAAATAGTTTTTATATTATCCCCTTAGGGAAAACGACGGACAATTGACAATTGACAATGGACAATTGACAATGGTGGAGTCGCTGTCGCGACTTATTAGAATTTATAACAATTGTGGCAAAGGAAATCCGTCCGCGCAAGCGGACACAATAATTGTCAATTGTCAATTGTACATTGTCAATTGTCACTTGACGTGTCTCCCATTGCAACATAGACCATTGTGAGCATCATAAAGATGTATGCTTGTATAACCGCTGTGAAAATATCAAAATAAAGCGACAAAACAGCAGGAATGCCGATGGCCGCTAAACCGTATGCTAATGCGCTTAGTGAGAAATAAATCAAGCCGCCCAAAACCGTCCCCGCAAGTATGTTTGCGAAGTGACGAACGGTTTGAGACAAGGGGTTCGCGAACTCGCCGATAATATTAAACGGCAACATAAATTTCATCGGCTCAACAAAACTGCCGAAATAGCCCTTAACTCCACCGGTTTTAAACTTATTACGAGTGACGAGAATAAAGGTGATAATCCCCCATGTTCCGACAACCGAAAGTTCAGAGGTCGGGGGTTTAAGCCCCAACAATCCCATAAGAGAGCTAAGCAGAGAAATAAAGAACAACGCGGTTATGTAGCAAGTGTAGTTCTTATACTTAACCCCCATTGTGTCGCGAACGGTATTGCCAAAGAAGGTGACAATGGTTTCGACAAAAACCTGCTTCTTTGAGGTGGGGTTTAGCTTTAAGTTTCTGCCTAACGCAAAAAACAAAAGCCCCAATAAAAACGTGACAAACAGCTGAATAAAGACCGTTTCGGTCACATAAAAAGTGTGCCCGAACAACTCAAACTCAAAGACAATCAATGCCCCCGTTACGCTAAACGCGCTTTCTTCTGAAGTTAGGGATATTATATTTTCGCTCATAAACTAAAGCCTCCTTTGTTAATGTTTGCTTTAATAACCATGTATAACCTTATAAAAAACAATGGTGGAAGAAGTGTTACGGGGCTTGTTATGTCAAGACTAAGGCAAATCGCCAAACAAAAGAACAATGCAATATGTCTGACGAAAAACCTAACGCCGACATCGACTTTTGCCCGCTTTCTTGAAGCTCTCACGCTAACCGCCTTAGTGCAAGACATTGCCATAAAATAAAAGTTTAAAAGTGATAAAACACTGCCGATTAAAATTCCGCTGTAGAGTCGATAATCAAAAAACTGCCAAATTACGTTAATGATTATGCAAACGGCTGTCATTAACCCCACGCTAACGAGATAAAAGGGAATGACTTTTCTCATTTGCTCCCAAACTGCCCTGTGAGCCTTGTTTCCCCTAATTGGCGGCATTAGTCATAGTCCTTTCTGTCGGTCTTGTATTTTCGATATGGGTCTTTTTCGTCTTTGCCGTAAATCAAAATAAGTTTATACAGATAAGAGATGAGTGAAGCCAACATTATGACAATCCCCAAAACTATGGAAATTGCGGCGAGTACATCAGGCAACTCGAATCGACGGACAACCCAAACTCCGCCGACAACAAAGACCAAAAGCGGTGTGATTACCACAAAAGAAATTTGGCTGAATACCGTATATGCACGCGCGAGCTTAATTTTATCTTTCATAATTATTGATAGATGATTTTCGTTAGCAGCCATCTTCCGTCTTGTTTCACCATTGTTGTGTCAAGGCTTACCGGTTCGCCGTCTATGCTTAGTGTGACTTTCAGTGCGGCCTCACTCTCGGTTTCGGGGAATAATTCATAACTTAGACCTTCCCAGCTTAGCTGATAGTTGGTGTTTCGTTTTTGTGCGAATTCTTCTCCAATCCCCAATTCGCCGCCGCGTTCGCGGTAAAGCGGTTGAGAGTCACCAAACGGGTTGTTTTTAATCCTGTCCGCTTCTGACGGGACGAAAGTGGTGTCCACAATCTCATCAATATCGGCGATGGTTTTATATTTTTCGCTGTCAACGATATAGATGCCGTCTTCCGGAAGGTTCCCGTATGGTTCGGGTTTGGTGTCAAGCCCGACTAAATAATATAATCTGACGACTTCGTGATTATTTTCTATGAGCCGTTCGGCATTAGCTTTCATTTCGGCGCGTTGTTCATCGCTCAAAGGCACTGAAACCGAAACTTGTGCGTTTGTATTCATCTGCCACAGTGCGAAAACCGCAAGAGCGACAGCAAGAAAACCAACCACCAAAGTCACGCCGAACACAGTCCTGTTTCCTATCATAAATCCCCCTGTTTTAATCCTTAAAATTAATTATACACTATTGGAATAAAATTATCAAGACTTTTTTTAAAATTTTACTTTTTTTACAAAATTTATTATTTTTGCTAAATTTGGGCAGAATAATCTTAAACTTAACTTAATTAAGGAGAGGCAAAACAGTGCAAAATGAAAAAATAGCCGAGATTATATCGAAAAAGGGTAAGAGAGTCGCGAAATATAAGTTCAACCGACAGCTGAAAAATTTTGAGCGGCAACTTAAATTCAATATTGTGAAGAATTTAACCGCCGGCTTAGTCGCCGGAGAATGGCGGTTGGCTCAAAAAGAAATTCGTATGCTAATGACGAGGGACAAAGAAGTATATATCAGCGTGAGCGGCGACACAGGGCTTCCTGTTGTCGGCGAGTTGCTTGACGGGCTTATGACAGACGAAATCAACGAAAACACCGTTTGCGAGTGTATAGATAAGGCTTCAAGGACAAAATATATTCCCTCGATGGATATTGACAACTTAGTTTGGGCGGCGAAGTTTTCGGTTATAAACCGTTATATTAAACAATTAAGCGCGAGTGTGGCTGACGGAACTCAAAACCCGGAGCCGAAAATTTCAGACATGGCGGCGCGACTCGGGCGTTTCGCCGCTTTAGACGAGAGTGAATTGACGTTAAGGCTTAATCCGCTTGAAAAAATTTATTCAGACGACTCGCTCTATCCCAAAATGACAGCCGAAACAAAGGCGTTATACAGAAAAATGAGCGCGCAAACAGCAATCGCCACCGACCGCGATGAGGACCGAATGGCGCGTGAATATCTCATTCGCTGTAAAGAGAATGAGCATGTCGGCAAGCTCATATTTTCAGAATACAGAAATATTTTTCCGTTTGCTAATCCTGTTGTATATACGTTGGTGATTGGATTGAGTGCGGCGGCTTTGAGCGCGGTGGTGGGTTTTTTCTTTGGCGTTTTAGGGGGAATGGCTTCATTCTTTCCCATCATGGCGGCTATTAAGCCTATAGTCGATTTATCAATCACCAAAACAGCACGGGTAACCGCCCCAATTCCCGCCATGAAACTTTCGGGAGACATTCCCAAAAACGCCAAAACCCTTTGCTGCATTTCAACCTTGCTGTCGAACAAAGGCGATGCAACAGCAGGGCTGAAAAAGTTAAAGGCAGTTCGGGAGAAAAACCACGCAAAAAACCTTACCTATTGTCTGCTTTGCGACCTGCCGCCTTCTGATTCAAGCGCGGAAAAGTCAGACAACGGTTTGATTTATGCGGCAAAAGAAGCGTTTGAAGGGCAGGACGATTTTGTCATTTTAATCCGCGAAAGGGTGTATTCAAAAACCCAGCGAACATGGCAGGGCGATGAGAGAAAACGCGGCGCGATTTTGGCGTTAGCTGAGTTGTTGCGCAAAAAGCAAAGAAAACAGGGAGGGTTTCGGGCGATTTACGGCGACCTTTTGGCACTTGAAGATGTCAAGTATATCTTAGCACTTGACTATGACACGTTGCCGCTTATGGACAGCGTTTCGGAATTAGTGGGCATCGCCTTACACCCGTTGTCGCAAGGAAAGGGAATAATCGCGCCGCGAATGAGCACGACATTAACCTCTTATCTCAAAACGGGGTTTTCACGTGCAATGACCGCAAACGGCGGCACGGCGGGCGCGTCAACCTATGACAGTTTTGCGGGCGAGATGTATCAAGATTGTTTCGGCGAAGGAATTTTCACCGGCAAAGGACTAATCGATGTTGACATATTTGCGGAATGTTTTGAGCGTGACTTTCAAAATGGGCGCAAAGACTTCCCCCCCGAAAGAATACTCTCGCATGACATACTTGAAGGTGGGCATATGGGAGTTATATATGCCGGAAACGTTGAGTTCTCAGACAGCTTTCCCGAAACATCGAGTGCTTATTTTAAGCGGCAACATCGCTGGTTGAGAGGAGATTTGCAAAACTTCCCTCAGATTTTTAACAAAAATCTGTCGGCTTTAACTAAGGTAAAGCTTGCCGACAATGTTCGCAGGGCGGTTACTCCGCTCTTTTCGATGTTGCTGTTAGTCTACGGGCTTGCCGCCGCAAACGGTTGGTTTTTTGCTTTGAGTATAATCTCAACATTAAGCCCTTTTTTAACAGGCTTTTTCCCGAGCATTATACGGGGAAGACGATTCTCAAACTATCGAAAGTTTTATGCCCCCGTTGTTTCTCAAAGCGCGCAGTTAATCAGGCAGTGCGTGTTAGAGGTTATGTTGCTGCCCCAAAATGCGTTGGTGTCGTCAGATGCCTTGTTCCGCGCCGTGTGGCGAATGTCGGTCAGCAAAAGAAGACTGTTAGACTGGACGGCATCCGATAAATTCAGCTCTAAAAAAGGTTACGCTCATATGTTGTGGGCGCAAGTCTTGTCTTTGGTTATTTTGGGAATGTCTGTGTTTTCTCTTATAACGGCGGCACTTGGGGTAAGCGATTATGAGATGTGGGTAGCGATTTCGGGAGTCATTGTGTCGGGATTCTTTTTATCAGCATTACCCACCCTTATGTATATCGACAAAACAAGCGGACAAATTCCGCCGCTTGTCACCGCCGGCATGAGGAAAGAGCTTAATGCCCACGTAAAAAAAATGTGGAATTTTTATGCCGATTATGTTGTCGAAGAACACAATTTTTTACCGCCCGACAATGTTCAATACGCGCCGCTTTATCGGGTATGCGCAAGAACTTCCCCCACTAATATCGGAATGTATCTCTTATCTATTTTGTCGGTCTATTATTTTAAAATCATAACTAAAAAAGAGCTTCTCACACGTGTGGAGAACACCCTCACCACCATTGAAAAAATGGAAAAATGGAAAGGTAATCTCTTAAACTGGTATGAAACAAAGGGGCTTTCAAAGGTTTCGGGATTTGTTTCATCGGTTGACAGCGGCAACTTTCTTTGTTGCATATTAGCCCTCAAAGAAGGGTTGAAAGCCGAAAGCGGCGGCGAAAACCTTGTGGCACGCATCGAAAAAATTATAGACGACACTGATTTAAAGGCATTTTTCAACGAGAATAAACAACTGTTCAGCATAGGCTTTGACTTAGATAAGGGCGAAATGTCGCGACACCATTATGATTTGTTAATGTCTGAAGCGCGAATGATGTCTTATTATGCAATCGGCAAAGGTGTGGCGGACAAGCGACACTGGCGAAGTCTCGGCAGAACTATGGGCAAACAAGGGCGATATGCCGCCCCAATTGCCTGGACGGGGACTATGTTTGAATATTTTATGCCCGAGCTTTTGCTAAAGTCAAAGTTCGGGGGAATGGGGTATGAGGGCTTAAAGTTCGCGCTCTATTGTCAAAAAAAGCGAGCGGCGGCAATAGGGATTCCTTTTGGAATGTCTGAGAGCGGTTATTATGCCTTTGACAATGAGCTTAACTATCAATATAAGGCGCACGGTGTCGGGGCAGTCGGGCTTAAAGAAGGTTTAGACCGCGAAAGAGTGGTGTCACCCTATTCGAGTTATCTCGCCATGATGTCAGAGCCTGTTGCTTCTTATAATAATCTTACACGCTTAGAAGAGTTGGGGGCTTGCCACCCGAAATACGGATTTTATGAGGCTGTTGACTTTACCGTCAGTCGAACAGGCTCAGGGTACGCCGTTATAAAAAGCCATATGGCGCACCATGTCGGAATGAGCATAGCCGCCGTTACCAACACCCTTTTAGACGGTATTCTCTGCAAACGGTTTTTAAGCGACCCGGGCATGAAAAGAGCAGAAGAGTTGTTAGAAGAAAAAATCATTGCCGGGGAAACGCTTTTAGGAGAACCCGAACGTCAAAGAGAGGATGAAAGCCATATGAACACAGAAGAATTTAAGCACGTCTCAATCTTTAACCCACAGGTGACGGCATTGTCTAATGGGGTAATTACCCTTTTTTGCGCCGACTTCGGCTTGCAAGAAACGCTGTATAAAGGGCTTAACAACGTTCGACATACAGCAGACCTCATGAACCCTCGCGGAATGATGTATGCGTTCAGCGAACAAGAGCATGTCATGCCGTTTTATTCTCACCCGTCTTTTGACGAGAGCATAAGACTCATGCCCCAACGCGTTTTATTCAAAAACAACACCGTGGAATATGAACGCAGTTACAGAGGGCTTAGATGTGCTATGCAGGTCTTTCTTCACCCAAGCAAGCCCTTAGAAATCAGAAAGTTCAGCGCGCAAAACTCATCGGGAATAAAACGTCAACTAACCCTTGCCGCCTTCTTAGAGCCAACTTTAGCGCGCACTGTTGACACCGAGGCTCACCCGGCTTTCTCTGACCTGTTCACCGACCTTAGCTTTGACAGCGAACATCAACTTTTTATTGTCAAAAAAACCGAGCGCAATTCAGGCGGCAGTAACCTTCCTCAAAAGCAGACGTTTATGGCGATTGGCTGTAAAAACCGCGAGGACATTTCTTATTCATTTGACCGCGAGAGTGTCCTTTCCAGAAATCGGGGAATTTTTTCTGCTTTTAAGAAAGCGCGGTTTCGTGATAATAATGATGTGTGCGTTCCTTCGCCGTGTTTGTTTTTGAAAGTTGATTTTCCGCTTGATGCACACGCTCAAAAAGAAACCGAGTTGTTTTTCTGTTACGGTGAAAGCCGTGATGAGGTAATAGGCTTAGCGCACTCACACCGCTTTGAGGGCGTGCAACCAAACGATGACATTGTTACCCCGATTGTTTATGACACGCTTTACGGCAGAATTATCAGAAAAGCGCTTCCGTTTATTCTTTTTACCCCTGATGTTGACAAGAAAGCGGTTATGGCTAATCGCATGTCGAAAGACGGGCTGTTCAGATTTGGAATATCGGGCGACCTGCCCTTAGTTGTCTTTTGGTTTAAAGACCGCGCAGGATATATTGACGGCGCGCTTCAGATGAAAAAAATCTTGTCGATTTGTATGGTTAATTTTGATTTGATGGTGGTTTGTGAGAATAAAGAGCAGCTAATCTTAACCCAAAGAATAGCGGCGGAGCTTAATCTTGAAAATGCCGTCCATATTATAATAAAGAGTGAGATTGACCAAGAGACACTCACCCTCATACGAGCTGTGTCGGCATATCAAATCAGTTCTAACGATTTTTTGTGGCCCGAGAGAGAAAAGTCTAATCCCGGTTTCCCACCCATCTTAAAGTGCCAAAGTCGGCGAGCCGCCGGTGGCAAATCAACTGTTTCAGAGACAGGGTTCAGCGAAAAGGGTGATGTTTATTATATAGACAAAACGCCCGACATACCCTGGTGTAATCTTCTTGCCAACAGTCAGTTCGGATGTTTGGTTTCTGATTGCGCTTTGGGCTTTTCGTGGGCACTCAACAGCCGCGAAAACAAGCTCACCCCATGGAACAACGACCTTCTTTCCGACAATAAAGGCGAGCGGCTGATTATGAAAACGGGAGGCGATATGTATGATATAATCGATGGGGCGGCAGTAGAGTTTGCCCCAAATAAAGCGGACTATAAAAGCTGTGCGCGCCAGATTTCAACTCACACCAGAATAAGAGTTTTTGAAAAGGGAATGGGTAAAGAAATAACCGTAGTCTTAAGCAATAAGGCAAAGTTTCAAAAAAATATCAGCTTAGCGTTTTATTTTGAGCCGGTGTTAGATGCCGACCGAAAAAATGCGCAGTTGTTGCAACCATCGACTGCTGAAAATGCCTTGATTTTTAAGACTCACGCAAACGGTGTTTTCAGCGGTGCGTTAGTTGTTTGTGCTGACAGAGAAGCCGTCTTCACCACCGAACGCAGGGCGTTTTTCAACGGCGATTGGAAAAAAGAAAGCCTGTCCCCTTCTTATGACGTTTGCGGAGCAGTTATAGTAAAGCTTGAACTTCCTCCCAAATACACCGACAAGGTAAAGTTCATTTTAGCGTTCACAAAAAATCATGAAGAACCACTTTCTATTCTTGAGGCATTGAAAAAACAAAATTTCGCCCCACCCATTGTCGCGCCCGATATTAAATCGACTCAACACAGCGAGCTTAACCACCTTTATAAGTATTGGTTGCCGTGGCAGATTATCGGCGGCAGAATGTGGGCGCGAACGGGGTATTATCAAAACAGTGGGGCATTCGGTTTTCGCGACCAACTGCAAGACGCGCTTTCGGTTATAACGCTAAGACCCGAAATAGCCAAAAGGCAGATTATCAATGCGGCAGGGGCGCAGTTCCCTGAGGGCGATGTTTTACACTGGTGGCACAGCATGATGAGCAAACGCAAGGGTGTGCGCACTAAATATAGTGACGACCTTCTCTGGCTCCCATATGTTTTGGCGGAATATGTTGAGAAAACAGGCGACATTGCGATTTTGAAAACGCAAGTTCATTACTGTGATGCGAGCCTTTTGAGCGTAGAAGAACAGGAAAAATATTCGCAGGTTAAAAAGAGCGAATTGAAAGAGAGTATATACGACCACGCCAAAAACGCTCTCGAAAAGGCGCACAAAAAAGGGGGACACGACCTGCTCTTAATGGGGTGCGGCGACTGGTGTGACGGCTATAATAATGTAGGGGCGCGCGCTAAGGGTGAGAGCGTTTGGTTGTCAATGTTTTATATTGTCACTGCCGAAAAGTTTTTATCACTTTGTGACAGAGTTCACGATAACTATTATAAAGAAAAGCTTGAGGAGAGAATTCGACAACTTAGAGAAGCAATTGACAAAAACGCTTGGGACGGTGAATATTATCTGCGCGCGTTTTACGACGACGGCACACCTATGGGCAGTGCGGCAAATGATTTATGTAAAATCGACCTGTTGCCTCAGGCGTTCAGTGTTTTTGCAAAAATGCCCGATGAAGGCAGAAAAATTTCGGCTTTGACGGCGGCAATAGAAAATCTTGTTGAACGCCAAACAGGGGTGGTAAAGCTCTTTTCACCGGCGTTTGCGCGTGAAAAAACCGCACAGCGACCGGGGTATGTGATGAGTTATCCCGAAGGGGTTCGCGAAAACGGTGGGCAGTATACCCACGCCGCCGCATGGTTAGCTTTAGCCTGCAAACAAGCGGGAATGGATGAGACGGCGGCAAAAATCACAAAAATGTTATCGCCAATCGGCAGGGGTGACGAATATAAAACAGAGCCGTATTATATGACAGCAGACGTTTACACCAACCCCCAAGCCTACGGAAGAGGCGGCTGGAGCATCTACACCGGCTCAGCAGGCTGGTATTTTAAACTTTTATCTGACGAACATCGTCGCAAAAACTACGAGTGCTAAGTCGCCTGACAGGGCGGCGGGGAGGGTGTGTCTTGTTTTCTTTACTTTAGTTGCGGCGAAATAGACCGCTATGGTGTAGAATGTCGTTTCACTGCTTCCCAAAATAACGCTTGCTAAACGCCCTGTGAAACTGTCGGGGCCTACCTCGCTTATAATGTTTTCATAGAGAGCTATTGCCCCACTACCCGAAAACGGGCGCATTAATATAAGCGGCAGCGTTTCAGGCGGATAACCGAAAAACTCACCTAACGGAGCTATTGATGAGCTAATCAAGTCAAGCGCGCCGGAACTCCTGAACATTCCGACAGCCAACATCAATGCAAAGAGCGACGGGAAAATATCCGTCACTGTTTGAACACCTTCTTTGACCCCCTTGACAAACTCAGCAAACACATCGACTTTTTTAGCCAATCCAAAAATTAGCACAAAAACAAACAATAAAGGAATTACAAAATCAGATAACGACATTTTAAAGTCCTTTCGGCGATTTCTGCAAAAGTTTTGCGGTGATGACTGCTACTGTGAGGGTGGCGGCGGAGACGAGCCAAACGGGAATGAGAATGTCCATCGGGGCCGCCGAGCCGTGCTTTAGGCGTATTGCCGCCACCGTTGTCGGAATCAATTGCAGGCTGGCAGTGTTGAGAACCACGAATAAGACCATGTTGTTTGTGGCGAATTCGCTCGAGTGTTCTTCTTTTTCTAACTCACGCATGGCGGCTATTCCGAAGGGGGTTGAGGCGTTACCCAACCCCAATAGGTTGGCAGTGATATTTAGCACTATATAGCCCATTGCCGCGCCTTTCGGGTTCAACCCCTTGAATAAAAGCGACAAAAGCGGGGTGAATAAATTCGAGATTTTTTCTATAATGCCGGACTGGCTCGCTACGCGCATTACACCGCTCCAAAGGCAGATTACCCCTGCTAAGGTGAAGCAAAGGGTTATGGCATTACCGCCCTCGCTTACAGCCGCTGTGGTGAGTTCTGAGACCTTACCGTTCACTACTGCGAAAATCAACGATATTATAATCAGCCCCGAGAAAAACCATTTCATCATACACATTCCACCCCAAAAAATAAAATTAACAATTTATTTACAATTTATTAACACTTATCTATATATTTTTCTCTTTTGATATTATATAATAAGAGTATTTTGATAGTATGGTATAATGTTTATTGAGAAGGAGTTTATTTTATGTGGGATTTTAATGCAATAAACCTTGAAAAGGGGCTTGAACGCGTGATGGGGCGCAAAGAATTGTACATTCAGCTGTTAGATAAGTTTTTTTGTGACGAAACCGTGGCAGGGCTTAAAACAGCGGCGGAGAGCTTAAACGCTGACGAGTTGAAAACCGAGTTGCACAAACTTAAAGGAACCGCCGCAAATCTGTCGGTTGACTTAATAGCCAAAAGGGCAGCCGAAATTTATGAAGAGCTTAAAAACAACGCCGCTATTGACAAAATAGCTGACAACTGCATTGAGTTGGCAGCCGAATTTGACAAAACCTCGAACATGTATTTTGTGCATAAAAGCACGATTTAAGAGTATTCATAAATATTCTCAAATTAGCCCGTAAATGCGCTTGCGTTTTGCGGAAATTTATGGTATAATAAATCTATAAAAAAATAATTTAATTAAGGATTGTGCTTATGGATTTTAGAGGCCCTATTTTATTGCTGTTTGACTTCATCATTGGTGGGAACACTCAGCTTTCTGAAGTGGTGATTAGCTTTTTCGTGGTTTTTATTATTATTTTCTCTTTGTTTCCCGTGCATGAGTGCGCTCACGCGCTGACAGCAAAATGGTTGGGTGATAACACTGCCGAAAGAATGGGCAGGGTCACGCTTAACCCGTTCGCGCATATTGATAAGTTCGGGTTGCTTATGATGTGCCTTGTGTCGATTGGTTACGCTAAGCCGGTTCCGGTTGAACCGCGCAATTTCAAAAGGGGCATAAAAATGCAAGTCGGCATGGCAATCACCGCCGCCGCCGGCCCACTCTCGAACATAATCTTTTCATATGTGCTTATGGTTATATTCAAGATTTTGCTTCGGTTCAACATGATAACAAGCGAATATGTTCTGATGTTTTTCTACTATTCAATAATTTTAAGCCTTTTTCTCGCTGTCTTTAATCTTATCCCCATACCGCCTTTAGACGGCTCTAAAATATTATTTGGCTTTTTAAGCCACAAGGCTACACACTTCTTTATGAGGTATGAGAGGTATTTTCTTATAGCGTTTTTCGTTTTGATTTTCACCCGTGTTTTAAGCGGTCCTTTAAATTTTTTGACAAATTATCTGCTTATAGCTTTAGATTTTCTTTCAGGTTTTGTCGGCCCATCGGTTCATTAGTATGAGTGTTTTAAATTTTAAAATCGCTGTTTTTGAGGGACCGCTTGACCTTTTGTTATCGCTTATATCAAAGCATAAACTGAACATCATGGATATAGAAATATCCGTTCTTTTAGAGCAGTTCTTGGCTTATCTCGATGAAATGACAGAGGCTGATATGGAAATAACGGGTGAGTTTTTAGAGATGGCGGCGCGGCTTATATATATCAAAAGCTTGGCGTTGCTCCCCAAACACGAGTTTGAGGCGGCAAAAAAAGAGCTTGAAGGGCTGTTGATTGAATATGACCTGTGCAAGAAAGCCGCATTGAAATTACGCGCACAATATATTGGCGATGACATATTTGTAAGGCGCGCGCTTGAATTATCAGGAGATTTTGAATACAGCACGGCGCACGACCCATATGACCTTTATGCCGCCTTAAAACAGGTTCTTGGCAAAGAGAAGCCCGAGAGAGTGAGCTTAGTTCCTCAAAGGCCGTTTGTCCCTAAAAGTTATGTGGCTGTTTTCACGAAGGTTATGTTTGTTTTGAGAAGGATTCGCTTTGGCGGAAAAGTCATGTTAGATGACTTATACAAAGGGCAAACTCGCTCGGAACAAGTTGCAATCTTTTTGGCGTTGCTTGAACTTTCAAGGTTCGGAAGGGTTAACTTCTCAGCCGACAATAAATTTCTTATTTTAGAAAAAAGAGAAGGGCAGACTTAAAAAATGAACGTGAACGACTCACTTGCTATTATTGAGGCTATTCTTTTTGCTCACGGTGAGCCTATTACACCGGATAGACTTAGCGATGCAAGCGGAATTGATGTTCAAACGGCAGTAAAGCTTGTTGAACAGTTAGAGCGAAAATATAATGTGTCTGACAGTGGGCTTTGCGTGTTAACCCTAAACGGCGGATTTCAATTAGCGACACGCGCCGAATTTTCGTCACATGTGAAAAAAGCGTTAGCAACCAAAAGACAAGCCCCCCTGACACCCGCGGCAATGGAAACGCTTGCAATCATCGCATATAACCAACCCGTAACCAAAGCTTTCGTAGAACAAGTGAGAGGAACAGACAGCAACTATGTGGTAAACTCATTGGCTGAACGCGGGCTGATTATTGATATAGGGCGGCTTGATTTGCCCGGGCGACCAATTGCTTATAAGACCACCGACACTTTTTTACGCTGTTTCGGGCTTAGCGGCATGTCTGAACTGCCGCCGCTACCCGAGCAAGAAGAGCAATTAAGTTTTGATACCATTGACGAGTAAGTTTGTGCAGAAAGGGCAGGTTTGAAAAAAATGGTTTTCTTATATGTTTTTGGCGGTATTGTCGCGTTAGTTGGGCTTGCCTTGTTCTTGCCCGTTAATGTTACTTTAAAATATAAAAGTAGTGATGCTCTTTTAGAGGGAAAGTCAGAGTGCGTGGTTTACTATTGGTTCTTTAAAATTTTCCCTGCTAAACAAAAAGAAGGAACAACACATTCCCCCCCAAAAAAAAATAAAGAACCCACTGAAAATAAACAGCCAATTGAGAATAAAAACGCGAGTGTGCCAAAATCAGAACAAAACGTAAAAAAGCAAGAGCGAACAGCACCGCCCAAAGCAGACACACTGCCTGTCGATTTTTTAGAGAGCGGCGTTGGCGACTTAAAGCAACTCAAAGAGCTAATCGGCTCAATTATAAAGCCAATCGGGCGCGTGTTCGGGAAAATTAAAATAAAGTCGCTTGAAATAATTTGTGTGAGCGGCGGTGATGATGCGGCAAAAACCGCACTTAATTATGGGCTTTGTTGCACGGCAATTTACAGTTTTGTGGAATGGCTTTCACTTAAAATGAGCATGCGGCGCAAAAAAATAAAGATTGCCGCCGACTGGGAACAGCCGAAAACAATTCTTTATCTTGATTTGAAATTCGCGCTGAGATTAGGAACCGTACTTTTGCAACTCGGCTCGTTAGTCTCGGCTTTTATTAAAAACAACTATAAGAAAGGTGGAAAATATGGCTAATCACTTAAACGGAATGATGAGTACTTCTATGGAAAAAATCAGAGAATTGGTAGATGTCAACACTATTATAGGCGACATGATTACTACCCCTGACGGCGCAACAATTATTCCTATTTCAAAAGTCAGTTTCGGGTTCGTGTCCGGCGGTTCGGACCTTTCAAAGGGCAATGATGCGTTCGCGGGTGGGGCGAGCGCGGGGGTCAGCATAAAACCGCAGGGCTTTGTCGTGGTGTCAAAAACCGGCGACATTAAACTCTTAGAGTTCTCAAGCGACAACAACCTGATAGACGGCATAATCACAGGCGTTCCCGACCTTGTTGCTAAAATTAAGGATATTTTTACTGAAAAAACTCAAGATGACGAGAGCGAGCAAGAGTGATGGCAGTTGACAATTGACAGTTGACAGTGGATAGTTATTATTGAAAGGGGGTAAAAATGAGCGAACTAAAAGTAAAACCAAAAGTTGATATTGCATTTAAAAAAATATTTGCAGACAACGAAGAGCTTTTAAAAGCACTTATTTCGTCTGCTTTAGACTTCAAGGCGAAAAAAATAATTTTAAAGCCGACAGAAATCACGCCATCAAGTGCTAAAGAAAAATTTTGCCGTTTAGACGTTCGCGCAAATGTTGACGGCAAAGAAATCGACATCGAAATTCAGCTGTTCGGGCGCGATGATTTTCGGGCAAGAGCAGAGTATTACTCCTGCCTTATGTTCGCAAGACTGCCGCGCGGCGAGGAATACGAGAAAATCCCCAAAACTATTCTGATTAATATAATTGACTGGAACGCCTTCGGCTGTTCCGAATACCATTCAAAGTTTATCACGATGGAAGAAAAACGCCACGAAATGCTTACAGACAAGAAAGAAATCCACTTCTTTGAACTGAAAAAAATACCGCCGATTGAAAACGCGACTAAAGAAATAGAATACTGGCTAAATTTAATAGGGGCAGACACAGAGGAAGAACTAAAAGAATTAGGGCGAACCGCGAACAAGAACATACTGAAGGCGGTTGGTGAGGTTAAAAGAATAAATGAGGACAGCCGTTTTGTATGGGAAGTCGAGGCTCGTGAAATACAATTAAGAGAAGAGAAATCGGCACTTTATTCGGCTGAGAAGAAAGGGCGAGAAGAAGGCGAGAAAAAGGGCATGGAAAAAGGCATGGAAAAGGGCATGGAGAAGGGGCGCGAAGAGGGCATACAGGAAACCATCGAAAGGTTTAGACGAGGCGGCATGTCCGATGAAGAGATTAATAAGTTTTTGCATTAAAGACGGATTCGGGAGTGGGACGGGCAAAGCCCGTCCCCTATGCTGTCCAACAATTGCAATTATTATTTAAAATTCTACTTGTAAATTTTGGAAAAGTGTTGTATAATATAATAGTAAATTTAAGAAAGGACAAGAAAACTATGATAAGTTATTCACACGAAGTTGAACAGATGTGCGTAGTGGCAAAAGGGTGCAACCACGGGCCGGCACCCATTCCCGTTGAGGGAAAGTGGGTAAAGTCGTTTCAAATCAGCGACATAAGCGGTCTTACCCATGGCGTGGGTTGGTGTGCGCCGCAACAAGGGGCGTGTAAGCTGACACTTAACGTCAAAAACGGCATTGTCGAGGAGGCGTTGATTGAAACGCTCGGGTGTTCGGGCATGACACACTCAGCGGCTATGGCAGGTGAAATTCTCCCCGGAAAGACAATCCTCGAAGCCCTTAACACCGACCTTGTTTGTGATGCGATTAATGTCGCCATGCGTGAGCTGTTTTTGCAAATGGCTTATGGGCGTTCCCAAACCGCATTTTCAGAGGGTGGGCTTCCGATTGGCGCGGGGCTTGAAGACTTAGGCAAAGGCTTGCGCTCACAAGTCGGGACGATTTTCTCAACATCGAAAAAAGGCGTTCGCTATATGGAAATGGCAGAGGGCTATATAACCTCTCTCGGCTTGGATGCAAATGGCGAAATAATCGGCTATAAATTCATTAAAGTCGGCAAAATGTTAGAGGAAATACGCCACGGGAAAAGCCCGAATTTAGCTTATGAAGAAAACATCGGGCAATACGGCAGATATGACGAAGCGGTGAAAAAAATCGACCCGCGCGAAGAATAATCAGAAAGGAAATGTTTGAAATATGGCGAAATTTGAAGGTAAAGAAAGGCGCGAGTCGAAGATAAACGCCTGTCTTAAAGAATACGGATTTGCCGACCTTGAGGCGGCAAGAGATTTTTGCGTAAGCAAGGGCATAAACGTTGATGAAATCGTAAAGAGCGTTCAGCCCATCGCTTTTGAAAATGCAGTTTGGGCATATATTTTGGGAACAGCCATTGCTCTCAAAAAGGGAATTACGAAAGCATCAGATGCGGCTGCGGCGATAGGCATAGGGCTTCAAGCCTTTTGCGTTCCCGGTTCAGTTGCTGAGAGCAGGAATGTCGGCATAGGTCACGGAAACTTAGGCGAGATGTTACTGTTAGAAGAGAATAAGTGTTTTTGCTTTTTGGCAGGGCACGAAAGCTTTGCCGCCGCCGAAGGCGCAATCGGCATAGCGCGCACAGCCAACAAAGCCCGCAAAGAGCCGTTAAGAGTAATCCTCAACGGTTTAGGCAAAGATGCGGCTTATATTATATCGCGTATAAATGGATTTACTTATGTTGAGACAGAATATGACATTCCAACCGACACTCTGAAAATTGTGAGAGAAGTTGCCTTTTCGAGCGGCGACAGAAAAGCGGTTAAGTGCTATGGCGCGAACGACATTACCGAAGGCGTTGCCATCATGAAAAAAGAAGCAGTTGAGGTGTCGATTACCGGCAATTCAACCAACCCGACAAGGTTTCAACACCCCGTTGCCGGAACCTATAAAAAGTGGGCGCTCGAGAACAAAAAGAAATATTTCTCAGTCGCTTCAGGCGGCGGAACAGGGCGAACCCTGCACCCCGACAACATGGCGGCGGGCCCTGCTTCTTACGGCTTAACCGACTCTATGGGGCGTATGCACGGCGATGCGCAGTTTGCCGGCTCTTCTTCAGTTCCGGCGCACGTTGAAATGATGGGTCTTATAGGAATGGGCAACAATCCAATGGTAGGAGCGACAGTAGCTTGCGCCGTTGCAGTGGAAACGACGAACGCCTGACGAACAGTTGACAGTTGACAAGGGACAGTTGACAGTTATGGTGTCGCCTTTCGGCGACGAATTTAAATAAATTTTTGCACTTGACAATTCTTAAAATAGATGATATAATGAGATTGGCAGTCACGTTGCAAATTTAAAAACTGTCAACTATCCATTGTCAACTGTCAACTGTAACAGGGGGGCCGTAAAGGTTTCGACGGGGATTTTGAAGTATGTTAAGCATGCAGAGCTTGTCCTGAACTCTTTAAACCGGGACACCTAAATTTAAACGCTGAAAATAGAACAGCAGCTGTAGCTGCCTAAGGGCAGTCTACCGTTCTCCTTGAAACCGCTGCGATTCAAGGCAGGGCGTCATTTAGCAGCCAACGTATTGCGCGATAGCCTTGTAGCGTAACACGTAACCAAAGGGCTACCAACAGGCGGTTTTGTTAGTTTGAGCCGCCCGACGGGAAATTTTTCAACTGACTAAGCATGTAGAAAGATATATGAATAGGTTTTCGGACAGGAGTTCAATTCTCCTCGGCTCCAGTATACTGTAATAATACGAACCATGAGCCCATATTCGTGGGTGATGTGTTCGTATTTGTTTTTTCGCTGAAAGACTAAAATAAAAGCCGAGGCACCATTCCGGTGCCTCAGCCCTATTATAATAGTAATAGCGGCGAGCGATGCTTCTCCAAACATCGCTCGCCTTATCTATTACGCCGCTTCAGCGGATTTTCTTTGTTTCGCCCTCCACTCGGCGAACTCCCTTTTCCCCTGCTCGCTCTCAAAGTATTTTACCACTTCAGGGAGCAAGCACCGAGCCAGTCTATGTATGGCTTCGTCGGGAATGGTTACGGTTTTGTTTTTCATAGCTCCCCTCCTCTATATTATCTTGTAAGGATATTATATCACACAAATAAAGTCTTGTCAAGAGAAAATAGAGGTTTTTTGAAAATATTTCTTGACATTTCTTTCGGAGTAGGATATACTATATATAAAAGGGGGCTATAATTATGATTATTGCCGAAAGAATACGCATTGCGCGTAAGAGCAAGGGCTTCACCCAGTCGCAGTTGGCGGAGAAAATTGGCGTGCAGACTGCGGCGGTGTCGAAATACGAGAAAGGGCTTGTTTCCCCGACTTTTGAGCAGTTACAGAGAATCGCCGCCGCGCTTGATATTACTATTTCGGTACTTATCGGGCAGGAGATAACTCATGCCTTGACACATATGGTGCTGATTGAAGCCGAATATCGGCAAAAGCAGAGCGAAATTGATGATATTCGCGCAAATCCCAAAGCCACGAATGCAGAATTACAGCGGTGCAACGAGCTTATTATTGAGCTTAGGGCTTATGAGGGGCTTTTGGAGAAGTTGCGGAAGGATTTATCTTTGGAAGATGATTTCTTTCCGAAGAAGGCGAGGAAGAGGGCGGGGAAAGAATAAGTTTCGTCAAAAGGGTTGAAATTAGTGGTGAAGTGTGGTACAATAATAACACTATTTTTAAAAGGGAGAATATAATGAATATTAATCTTGAATCAACATTTATAGCGTGGCTTAGAAGTGTAGCAAAAAAACGAGGAACAGGAACATATGCGGCCGCCACCATAAAATCTTATGTTGTTGCTTTAAACGAGAAATTTATTTTGAAGATTTTAGAATCTAACGATAATTTTTTGCCAAGTGTTTTTCACTATCAATCAGCAGATGATTTTAATCCCTGCGGTGAATACTGCAAAGGCTTCGTGAACTGTGACGAGCCGTGTGTGTTTTTAATCGGCGACACTAACCGCGATGGCAGAATAAATATAGCTGACTTGACTTATCTCAAACTGCTTGTTGCGAAATACAGACCGGACGTTTTCGTCAACCGCCCGGAATGTTGGATTACCCCCGAAACAAGAGCAGAAGAAAACCCCGTGCCTGAAGCACGAGATTTGGGTATGCTAAAAAACTTCCTCACGGGGAAAATTAGAGAGTTGACGGACAATTGACAATGTACAATTGACAATTGACAATTGTGGTGTCCGCTTGCGCGGACGACTTGTAGGGGACGGGCTTGCTCGTCGTCCCGCAATTTGCAGATGTTTGTAAGAGAAGGGACGGGCAAGCCCGTCCCCTACAACCCATCTTTACTGATTGTATTTAAAATTTCGGTAGCCATAGCGATTTCCTCAATTCCTTAATTTCTGCCTCGGACATCCCTCTTTCTCTTAATAAACTTAATACGCCTTCCATTCCTCTTTCCATGCCTTTTTCCATGCCTCTTTCCATACCTATTATAATCCCCTCCTCCTTCCCCAATCTCCGACTAACAGAAAGGTTTGTAGTTAGGTCGGCTTCCCATTTGCGCCTTGCTCTGTATTTTGCGATTGCGTGTTCGTCCTTGCTTATTGTATTTAAAATTTCAGTAGCCATAGCGATTTCCTCCTTTACCCTCATGGTTTCGCCAATTTT
>WRLV01000020.1 GCA_009777445.1 Oscillospiraceae bacterium
CCACAAGTTGAAAAAGCCGTTGTTCGTCTTATGGAACTGTCCGCTGACGAGAAAACGCGTTTGGTTTACGAGTCACGCCATAAAATGGAATGGGATAATTGGGCACGTGAGAGGGCGGCTGTTGAAAAGGGCAGACAGGAAGGCAGACAAGAAGGCATGGAGTTTGGCATACAGGAGACCATTGAAAGGTTTAGACGGGGCGGCATGTCTGATGAAGAAATCAATAAATACCTGCATTAAAGACGGGTTCGTGTGCAGGGACAGATGAAACCCCCACCGCCCAACACAAAAGTGTCGGGCGGTGGTGTTATATACGAATTTAACTGTTGACTTTTAGTGGGAAATGTGTTAGAATGATATTAGAAATCGAAAGGAATTTTGAATTATGGCTAAAGCTAATGAAAATTTTAACAGGCTGAAAGAAAGCTATCTTTTTATTGAAATCAGTGAAAAGATTGGCGAATTTGTTAAAAACAATCCCGGGAAACCACTTATCAAAATGGGAATCGGTGATGTCACTCGCCCTTTAGCACCCGTGGTGGTTGAGGCGATGAAAAATGCCGCCGAAGAAATGGGGGTGGCAGAAACCTTCCGCGGCTATGAGGACACGGGCAGAGGTTATCTGTTTTTGCGAGAAGCCGTTGCCGGTTATTATTCTGCTATGGGGGTGACAATTGAGCCGGACGAAATACTTATAAGCGATGGCGCGAAATCCGACTGTGGAAATTTAAGCGACATATTTTCCGATGACAATGTTGTGTTGGTTACCGACCCCGTTTATCCCGTCTATAACGATGCTAACTTAATGGGCGGACGACAGGTTGTGTTTCTTAACTCAAACATTGAAAATTCGTTTGCCGCCACCCCCGATGAGAGTTTGAAAGCCGATATAATTTATATTTGCTCACCTAACAATCCTACAGGTGCGGCTTATACGACTGAACAGCTTAAAAAATGGGTTGACTATGCCCTTAAAAATAACGCTGTAATTGTCTATGATGCGGCATATGAAGCGTTTATACAAGACGATGAGCTTCCGCGAAGTATCTATCAAATTGACGGGGCTGAAAAATGCGCAATTGAGGTTTGCTCTCTCTCAAAAACGGCAGGGTTCACCGGAACCCGTTGCGGTTATACCGTTGTCCCAGAGCTTCTTGAGCTTGAACTGAAAGACGGGACGAAAACCACCGCTCAAAAGCTGTGGCGCCGCCGTCAAAGCACTAAATTCAACGGCGTTTCTTATCCCGTTCAGCGTGCTGCTCAGGCAGTGTTTTCAGAAGAAGGTCAAAAGCAAGTGCGTGACACGATTGCATACTATCAAAACAATGCAAAAATAATTACCTCAACTTTTGATAAATTGGGAATAACTTATACGGGCGGCAAAAACTCACCGTATGTTTGGTTCAAGTGCCCCGGAACAATGAGCGACCGTGAATTTTTCGATTATATGTTAAAAACCATTCAAGTGGTTGGAACGCCCGGTTCGGGTTTCGGAAAGAACGGCGAAGGTTGGTTCCGATTGACTTCATTCAATACCGCTGAAAATACCACCGAGGCAATGAAGCGTTTCGAGAAAATGTATGAGCAGTTTTAGAGAGTTAAACATTGTCCTGTCAGAGCCGCAAATTCCTCAAAACACGGGGAATATTGCCCGAACTTGTGCGGCAACGGGGGCGCGGTTACATCTAATCAAGCCGATGGGTTTCACCCCGAGCGATGCAAAACTAAAGCGCGCCGGATTGGATTATTGGGGGTTGCTTGACATAACCTATTATGAGGGTTTAAGCGAATTTATTGAGAAAACTAACGGCGAAATTCTCTATTATTTCTCGACAAAGGCGGCGAAAACTTATTCAGACATAGTTTATCCCGATAAGGCTTTTATTGTGTTCGGGCGTGAAGATGCCGGGCTTCCCGAATCTTTGTTAGTGCAAAATCTTGATTCTTGCGTGAGGATTCCTATGATAAGCGATGCGCGAAGCCTTAATCTTGCTAACAGCGTTGCCATTGCGGCGTATGAAATTCTAAGGCAGTGGGGGTTTCCGCGTTTGTCGGCGGCAGGAAAACTTGCAAATTTACAAGACTAAAAAAATGAAAGGCATTTTAAAAATGAATAAATATCGTTTAATTACCGACAGTGGGGCTGATATAACCAAAGAGATGGCACAGCAGCACGAAATAGACTTAATTCCATTTAGCATACTCATAGATGACAAAGAGTACTGGGAGACTATAGATTTAACGACTCAACAATTCTACGAGCTTGCGGTTAAGTCCCCGACAATCCCAAAAACAAATCAAATCACAACAGGGCGTTTTGAAGAAAAAATCATCAAGTGTCTTGATGACGGGGTGCAGGATATTATAATAGTGACTATTAATTCCGCGGGTTCGGGGACGTATCAAGCCGCCCTTAACGCAAAGGCAAATTTGAGCGACAGGCTTGACGGGGTGAATCTTCATATAATTGATAGCCACACCTATTCAATCGGCTATGGCTATCCCGTGGTTGAGGCGGCGAAAAAACTCAAAGCCGGAAAAAGCGTGAAAAGCGTAATCGACTATCTTGAAGACTGGTTCGCGCAAGTTCAGGTTTGTTTAGTTGGCTTTGACCTTCGGCATATGAAAAAATCAGGCAGAATAACAGCGGCGGCATCGTTTATGGGCGAGCTTATGGGAATTCGCCCTATTATAAGAATGAAGAATGACAAAACGATGGTTGTTCAAAAGGTGAGGGGCGATAAAGCCGTGATTGAAGCGGCGGTTGAATATGTGGCACAAACGTTGGTTCCCGAAACGCCGTGGACTCTTTTGAGAACCACTGTCACCGAATATGAAGAGGCTTTTGTTAAGGGGCTGACTAAAAAAATCGGCTACCCACCCGCGTTTGAGGGTTATTCGGGTTGTGCCGTGTCGTCTAATGCAGGGACTAAGATGTTCGCCATCTTATATAAAACCAACTTGGAATAAGTTGCAAAGAAAGGCAGGAAAATTTTATGGGGAAACTAAACAAGAAGAGCGTAGACGATTTAAATTTATGCTCAAAGCGCGTATTGGTTCGTTGTGACTTCAACGTACCTCTTAAAGAAGGGGAGATTACTGATGACGGGCGGATTAAAGCCGCGCTGCCGACAATCCGAAAACTTATATCTGAACATGCGCAGGTGGTTCTTTGTTCGCATTTGGGTAAACCAAAGAACGGGCCCGAGGATAAGTTTTCTCTTAAACCCGTTGCCGATAGGCTTACCAAGCTTTTGGAAAAGCAGGTGACATTCGCTAAAGATGATGCAGTGGTAGGCCCAAACTCGTTAAGGGTAATTGAGGCGATGAAAGACGGTGACGTTGTTTTGTTAGAAAACACACGTTTTCGCTCTGAAGAAACCAAAAACGATGATGCTTTCAGCAAAGAGTTAGCAAGCATAGCCGACATATATGTCAACGATGCATTCGGCTCTGCCCACCGCGCCCATTGTTCAACAGCAGGGGTTGTTAAATTCGTTGAGGAAAGTGCTGTAGGGTACCTTATAAACAAGGAAATTGAATTTTTAGGTAACGCAATTGAAGAACCCGAACGTCCTTTTGTCGCGATTTTAGGCGGCGCGAAAGTTGCCGATAAGTTGAATGTAATTTCAAACTTATTAGACAAATGCGACACCCTTATAATAGGCGGCGGTATGGCATATACATTTATAAAAGCGCAGGGCGGCGATATTGGGAACTCTTTAGTTGACAACGAGAAGCTTGACTATTGCAACGAAATGCTTTCTAAAGCCAAAAGTTTGGGGAAAACCATACTTTTGCCCGTTGATTCGGTTAACTCTCCGTCTTTCCCTAATCCGATTGACGGGGGTATACAAATCGAAATCACGGCGGCAAATCAACTTAGCGCGGGGACTTTAGGGCTTGATATAGGCCCCGAAAGCCAAAAAATATTCGCGGCGGCAGTTTCAAACGCGAAAACAGTTGTTTGGAATGGGCCTATGGGAGTATTTGAAAATCCCACGCTTGCGAAAGGAACTATTGCGGTGGCGGCGGCATTAGCTCAAACAAATGCCACAACAATAATCGGCGGCGGCGACAGTGCGGCGGCTATAGTTCAGTTGGGGTTTGCCGACAAAGTCACACACATATCAACCGGCGGCGGCGCGTCGTTGGAATATCTTGAGGGTAAAACGTTACCGGGGATTGACGTACTTGACGATAATTGACGAACAGTTGACAGTTGACAATTGACAGTTGACAGTTGTGGTGTCGCCGTTGGCGACGGGTTTTATTTGTGCAGAAAGGACATGTTTTAAATTATGAATAAATCTAAAAGAAGAGCTATTATAGCGGGAAACTGGAAGATGAATAAGACGGCTGCTGAAGCGGTCGCGTTGACTGAGGAAATTAAAAACTCGGTGTTCAGCGGAAGGACACAAGACTGTGAAGTCGTCCTTTGCGTGCCGTTCACCAGCCTTCAGGCTGTGGTAAAAGCGGTTGAAGGCACGAGCATTAAAGTGGGTGCGCAAAACGTCCATTTCGAGCCTTGTGGGGCGTTCACCGGTGAAATATCGGTTGACATGCTTAAAGAAATAGGGGTTGAATATGTGATTGTGGGGCATTCTGAGCGGCGGCAATATTTCGGCGAGACCGACCAAACTGTCAATAAACGCGCTAAAGCCGCGTTGGCAGGAGGGCTTGTTCCCATTGTTTGCATAGGCGAGTTGCTTTCACAGCGCGAATCGGGCGAGACTGAAAATGTTCTTTCGTCTCAACTTAAATTGTGTTTAGAGGGAATGTCTGAGAGCGACATCAAAAAAGTGGTAATAGCTTATGAGCCTGTTTGGGCGATAGGCACAGGAAAAACCGCAACCGATGAACAAGCCGGCGATGCTTGTCTGTTTATCAGAGAATGTATTGCAAAACTTTATAACCACGAAATTGCCGATGGAATAACCATACAATACGGCGGTTCGATGAACGCCGCCAACGCGGCAGGATTGCTCTCGAAAGAAGATGTTGACGGCGGTCTGATTGGCGGTGCATCACTCAAAGCAATTGATTTCTCAAAAATCGTTAAGTCGGCGAACACTTTAGAAAGAAGGTTCTTATGAGCAAGAAAATTCTCTTAGTGGTAATGGACGGAATTGGTTTTTCACAGACCGGGTTGGGGGATGCGGTTTCGCTTGCCAACACCCCCACCCTTGACAGGCTTATGAAAGAATGTCAGGTGAAAAAGCTGAAGGCCCACGGAACGGCTGTAGGGTTGCCCTGTGATGATGACATGGGTAACAGCGAGGTTGGGCATAACGCACTTGGGTGCGGACAGGTGTATTCACAAGGGGCAAAGTTGGTTAACGAGGCAATTGCCAACGGCAGTATTTATCAATCTCAAGCCTGGCGTGAAGTTGTTGAAAAGCCTTTAAGCAACAACGGCACACTTCATTTTATCGGCTTACTGTCTGACGGAAATGTTCACTCAAACATAGAACATCTTTTCGACATGCTCAAAAGGGCAAAACAAGACGGCATTAAATCAGTGAGAGTGCATATACTCTTAGACGGCAGAGATGTTCCGTCTACCTCCGCGCTTGAGTATGTCGAGAGACTTGAAAAGGTTTTAGCTGAATTGAACTCTCCGGACTTTAACGGCAAAATCGCTTCGGGTGGCGGCAGAATGAAGGTCACGATGGACCGCTATCAGGCTGATTGGGGCATGGTTGAATGCGGTTGGAAAACCCACGTATTAGCTCAAGGGCGGCAATTTGAATCAGCTTCACAAGCTATAGAGACACTAAGAGCAGAAAACATAGGAATCATAGACCAAGACATTCCACCCTTTGTCATATCCGCAAACGAAGCGATTTTAGATGGCGACAGCGTTGTTCTCTTTAATTTCCGCGGCGACCGCGCTATTGAAATATCTATGGCGTTTGACAACGATGAGTTTGAGTTTTTTGAACGTGGGAAAAAACCGGACATCTGCTACGCCGGAATGTTGCAGTATGACGGGGATTTGCAGTTGCCGAAACGCTATCTTGTTAACCCCCCCGAAATAAAAAATACACTCACCGATTTGTTAGTGAGCAATAACATTCGACAATACGCCGTGTCTGAAACGCAAAAATATGGGCATGTCACCTATTTCTGGAACGGCAACAGAAGCGGAAAAACGAGTGAAGAGCTTGAAACTTTCAAGGAAATACCATCTGATAATGTGAGCTTTTCGCAACGCCCGTGGATGAAGTCGGCTGAAATCACCGATGACCTAATCGCGGCAATTAAGTCGCAAAAGTATGACTTCATTCGCGCGAACTTCCCTAACGGCGACATGGTGGGCCACACGGGGAGCCTTGATGCCACCATAATCGGTGTTGAGGCCGTGGATTTAGCATTGGCGCGGCTTATTCCGGTTTGCGATGAATACGGCATAACGCTGATTGTCACTGCCGACCACGGAAACGCCGACGAAATGCTTGAAAAAGACAAAAAAGGAAACACGGCGATAAGAACCGCCCACTCGCTCAATGCAGTTCCGTTTTTCATTTACGAGAAAACGAAAAAATACACCCTCAAAGAAGGCGACAACTTCGGCCTCGCAAACGTCGCCCCGACTATTGCGAAGTTGTTAGGATTGACACCGCCAGAGTGTTGGGACGAACAATTGACAATGTACAATTGACAATTGACAATTGTGGTGTCCGCTTGCGCGGACGGATTGTAGGGGACGGGCTTGCTCGTCCCGCAATTTGCAGATGTTTAAAAGACGGGGTGGGCAAGCCCTAATTTATTAAGGAAAAACTTCAATGACTAAACAAGACATTCTGAAACAATACTTCGGCTATGACGATTTTCGCAATGGGCAGGAAGAACTCATAAACGGGATTTTACAAGGAAAAGATGTTCTCGGAATTATGCCGACAGGGGCGGGAAAATCAATCTGTTTTCAAATCCCTGCCGCCATGTTTTTGGGGTTGACAATTGTTATTTCGCCGCTCATTTCTCTAATGAAAGACCAAGTAAATGCTCTTACACAATCAGGAATTTCAGCGGCGTTAATTAATTCAACGCTCTCTGAACAAGAAATGTTTTTTACTTTACAAGAAGCACGTAACAATGCTTACAAGTTGATTTATGTTGCTCCCGAGCGGTTATTAAATTCTAACTTTTTAAATTTCGCGCAATCTGTTAATATTTCAATGGTGACGGTGGACGAGGCGCATTGTATTTCGCAATGGGGGCATGATTTCCGACCGAGTTATTCTCAAATTACTATGTTCATAGAGCAACTTTATGAACGTCCGGTTATATCCGCATTTACCGCAACAGCTACTCCGCAGGTACGTGAAGATATAGTGAGTTTACTTGGGCTTAAAAATCCGGTCAGAGTCGTGACGGGATTTGACCGCCCTAATCTTTTTTTGGTGTACAAAAACACAGTAATCAAGAATATAAATTTAATGCGTTATTAAATTTTTTGAAAGAGCGTAAAGAAAAAAACGGCATTATCTATTGTATATCACGCGCATTAGTTGAAGAAGTTTGTTCAGGTTTATGTGAACGTGGCTATAACGCTTCACGATATCACGCAGGGCTATCTGACACAGAGCGTAGAATTAATCAAGACGATTTCATTTTTGACAGGGTGCAAATTATGGTTGCCACAAATGCGTTTGGAATGGGAATTGATAAGTCAAATGTGTCCTTCGTTGTGCATTATAATATGCCCAAAGATATTGAAAGTTATTATCAAGAAGCAGGGCGAGCAGGGCGTGACGGCGAACCCGCCGATTGCTTATTGCTATGGGGCGGAAAAGACATCAACACCAACACGTGGCTGATTGAAAACTCCCGGGATATTGCTAAAATGAAAGAAGGAGTGTCTCCAGAACAAGTAGAACAATCTTTGGAAAACTCACGTGCAAAACTGCGTGAAATGACCTTTTACAGCACAACCAACGATTGTTTACGCAGACGGTTGCTAAATTATTTCGGGGAAACTCCCGCTTCATATTGCGGCAATTGCAGCAACTGTAATACACACTTTGAAACAGTTGATGTTACTGTTATGACACAGAAAATTCTTTCATGTGTAGGGCGTTTAAATCAGCGTTTCGGAATTAAAATGATTGTTGATGTTTTACGCGGAAACGCGGAAAATCGAATATTGGAATTAGAATTAAATAAGCTGTCAACTTACGGTATTTGTGCGGATATTTCCACAGGGAGAATCCGTGATATAATTAACCATTTAATTATATCGGATTATTTAGTCAAGACCGATAGTGAGTATCCTGTTATACGTTTTGGGACACGCGCAAACGAAGTATTGCGAGAAAGTGGGACGGTGTCTATGAAACTGCCTGTCAAAGACAACATTCGACCTAAACAACCTAAGAGTGTTAAACAATCGGTTGTTTTAAAACCTTTTGACAAACGGTTATTTGAGGTTTTGCGAAGATTAAGATTAACGATTGCAAACGAACAAAACGCACCGGCTTTCACCGTATTTTCAGACAGCACTTTAACCGATATGTGCATAAAATTGCCTGCTACACCAGAAGAATTTTTAACTGTGTCGGGTGTCGGTAATGTGAAATGCGAAAAATACGGCGAGCGATTCTTGAAGTGCATTTCAGAGTTCAATATATAATAAATTCATCATGCGAAAGTTTGGCATTGGGAATGTAAATTTAGTATAAATTCTGAATTGTCAATAGGTTTTTGAAAAAAAGTCTTGCAAATTTAATCGGCTTATGTTATAATAAGTTGCAAAGTCTAATGCGAGGAAAGGGCATGTTTAAAAAAATGAATGAACAATATGGGTTAAACAAAAATTTAGCGCAAATGCTTAAAGGCGGCGTGATTATGGATGTTACCACGCCTCAACAAGCGAAAGTCGCCGAAGCGGCAGGGGCGTGTGCCGTTATGGCGTTAGAACGTATTCCGGCAGACATACGGGCTGCGGGTGGCGTTTCAAGAATGAGCGACCCTAAAATGATTAGGGAAATTCAACGCGCTGTTACCATTCCTGTAATGGCAAAATGTCGAATTGGGCATATAGCTGAAGCGCGAATTTTAGAGGCAATTGAAATTGATTTTATTGATGAAAGTGAAGTATTGTCTCCTGCTGATGATATTTATCATGTTGACAAAACGCAATTCAGCGTTCCTTTTGTGTGTGGCGCGAAAGATTTAGGTGAAGCTCTTCGTCGAATCGCCGAAGGCGCGGCAATGATTCGGACAAAAGGTGAGCCTGGAACAGGCGACGTGGTTCAAGCTGTAAGACATATGCGGCAAATTATGAGCGAAATAAGAACTCTCAGCGCGAAATCTGCGGACGAGCTTTTTGAAGCCGCTAAACAATTGGCTGCCCCTTATGATTTGGTAAAACAAACGGCTGAATCGGGCAGGCTTCCCGTAGTCAATTTCGCGGCGGGAGGAGTGGCGACACCTGCTGATGCGGCGTTGATGATGTTGCTTGGGGCAGAAGGCGTTTTCGTAGGTTCGGGGATTTTCAAGTCGGGAGAACCCGAAAAAAGAGCCGCCGCAATTGTGAAAGCGGTGACTAATTTTAACGATTTTAAATTGCTTGCCACTCTTTCTGAGGATTTGGGTGAGGCAATGGTGGGCATAAACGAAGATGAAATCAGTTTGTTGATGGCAGAACGTGGAAAATAAGAAACTTAACGCCGCCGGCGCGCCGCTTAAAATTGGGGTGTTGGCCCTTCAAGGCGCGTTTATTGAGCATTGTAATATGTTGAGAAAATTAGATGTTGAGCCGATTGAAATTCGGCGGCGTGTTGATTTTTCAGATAACCTTGATGGGCTGATTATTCCCGGCGGCGAGAGCACGGTTATGGCGAAGCTCTTGTATGAGCTTGAATTGTTGAACCCGATTAAAGATGCAATAGCGAATGGGCTTCCGACCTTTGGCACCTGCGCCGGGTTAATCTTGCTTTCTCGTCAGATTGAGGGGGCAGGAGAGGGGGCTTTTCCTGTTTTGGATGTGGTTACACGCAGAAACGCATACGGGCGACAACTTGGAAGTTTTAAAACAACATCTCAATTTCACGGAATCGGTGAAATCGAGATGGTGTTTATTCGCGCACCATATGTATCTGAGGTCTATGGGCAAGCGCGAGTCTTGGCTGTTGTTAATGAAAAGGTTGTGGCGGTGGAACAGGGAAAAGTAATAGCAGTCGCCTTCCACCCTGAGCTTACGGAAGACACGCGGCTACATGAATATTTTGTTAAAATGATTGTCAACTGTCAACTTTAAAAACCAACACCTTAAGAACCCCCTCGCTGTTATTATAAAGCGCGTGTTCGCCGAACGGCTTGTTTAGTATGGTGTCGCCGGCGGTGACGGGCGTTTTATTTCCGTCAATCAGCGCGATTCCCTCACCCTCGAGAATAATATACACCTCTTCGTCGTTTTGGTGGGTGTGAACCCCAATTGAGGTGCCGGGTGGCATTTCTGTATAGTGAATAAACTTCAACGCTGTCGAAAATTCTTCCACCCCAAACACAACACGCCCGTTCAACAACCCCTCACCACCATGACTACTCTTAGGTGTCGGCGCGATTTCATAAAAATTTTTAATAGGCATAAAACAAAATCCTTTCTATAAAAAACGTTGGTCTCGCCCCATCGCCGCTCTATCTCATTTTCGCAAGACATTCCAACCAAAAGCATCACCGCCCAACACAAAATAAGTGCAGGGCGGTGTAGCTATTATAATTTCAAATCCGTCGCCGTAAGGCGACACCACAATTGTCAATTGTCAATTGTACATTGTCAATTGTTAATAGCCGCTTGAGCCGCCGCTAATCTTGCAATCGGCACGCGGAATGGTGAACATGAAACGTAATCTAACCCTACGTTGTGGCAGAAGGTGACGGATGACGGGTCGCCGCCGTGTTCGCCGCAGATTCCGAGTTTTAAGTCGGGTCGCCCTTCTCTTCCTAAAGTAACAGCAGTTTTCACTAATTTACCAACGCCTTTTTCATCAAGCCTTGCAAACGGGTCGGACTCATAGACATTCTTCTCATAATAAGCATCAAGGAATTTCCCTGCATCATCGCGTGAGAAGCCAAACGTCATTTGCGTAAGGTCGTTTGTTCCGAATGAGAAAAATTCAGCTTCTTTTGCAATTTCGTCAGCCGTGAGAGCAGCACGCGGAATTTCAATCATAGTGCCGACCATATATTTCAGCTCAACGCCTGCATCTTTAATCAGTTTTTCCGCTGTTTCAACAACAATATTTTTAACAAACTGGAATTCCTTAACCTCGCTTGTAAGCGGAATCATAATTTCAGGAACAACCTGTTTGTCAGCGGCACGGTTTTTGTTTATATTGATTGCCGCTTTAATTACCGCTCTTGTTTGCATTACAGCGATTTCGGGATAAGTGACTGCTAAACGACAGCCCCTGTGTCCCATCATTGGGTTGAACTCATGCAAAGATGAGATAATGTCTTTGACGTCTTTGACAGTTTTGCCCATAGAGTTAGCCAATTTTTCGATGTCTTTTTCGTCTGTAGGAACAAATTCGTGAAGGGGGGGGTCGAGATAGCGGATTGTCACAGGCCAACCTTCAAGTGCTTCGTAAAGCTCTTCAAAATCTTTTTGTTGGATTGGCTCAATTTTAGCTAATGCCTTTTCGCGTTGTTCTACAGTGTCTGAGCAAATCATTTCACGAATTGCCGCTATTCTGTCAGTTTCAAAGAACATATGCTCTGTGCGGCAAAGACCGATGCCTTGCGCGCCAAATTCGGCGGCTTTTTTCGCGTCAGCCGCTGAATCGGCGTTAGCGCGAACTTTAAGAACTCTGTAATTGTCAGACCAGTCCATTATACGTTTGAAGCCGCCACCGATAGTCGCCTCGACAGTGGGTAATTTTTCGCCGTAAATATTACCGGTGGAACCGTTAAGCGAGATAAAGTCGCCTTCTTTATATACGTTGCCGCCAAGTTCAAAGAGTTTGTCTTGCTCGTTGAATTTTATGTCGCCACAACCGCAAACACAGCAGGTGCCCATTTGGCGAGCCACAACTGCGGCGTGGCTGGTCATACCACCGCGCACGGTGAGAATGCCTTTTGAGCGGTGCATACCCTCGATGTCTTCGGGAGTTGTTTCAAGACGAACCAAGATGACATCTTTGCCTTCTTTGCCCCAAGCGGCGGCATCATCGGCAGTAAACACAACCTGTCCGCAAGCGGCACCGGGAGAAGCCGCAAGCCCTCTACCCACCGGTTTTGCCGTAGCAAGTGCATTGGGGTCAAATTGCGGGTGCAAGAGTTGGTCTAACAAACGAGGGTCTATCATAGCAACAGCTTGTTTTTCGTCAATCATTTTTTCGTCAACTAAATCACAAGCGATTTTAAGCGCGGCGGCGGCAGTTCTTTTGCCGTTTCTTGTCTGCAACATATACAATTTTTTATCTTCAATCGTGAATTCCATATCCTGCATATCGCGGTAGTGGTTTTCAAGAATATTAACGTTTTTGACGAACTCGTCATAAATTTCGGGCATGACTTCTTTAAGGCGGTCGATATTTTCGGGAGTGCGAATTCCCGCGACAACATCTTCCCCTTGAGCATTAATGAGATATTCACCATACAGCTTTTTCTCGCCGGTTGCGGGGTTGCGGCTGAAAGCAACGCCTGTCCCCGATGTGTCGCCCATATTACCGAATACCATTAATTGAACGTTAACAGCAGTTCCCCATGAAGCAGGAATGTCATTCATTCTTCTGTAATAGATTGCTCTATCGTTATTCCATGAACGGAAAACAGCCTCAACCGAATCAAGCAACTGCTCACGTGGGTCGCTCGGGAAATCAGCCCCGACTTTGGATTTATATTCAGCTTTAAACTGCTCAGAAAGGACTTTGAAATCATCTGCTTCGAGGTCTATGTCATTTTGAACGCCTTTCTTTTCTTTCATTTCGTCAATAAGCTCTTCAAAGACTTTTTTGCCGGTATCTTTAACAACGTCGGAGTACATCTGGATAAAACGGCGATAACAGTCATAAGCCCATCGCGGGTTGCCTGATTTTTCAGCAATAACCTTAACGACTTCATCATTAAGCCCAAGGTTAAGCACGGTGTCCATCATGCCCGGCATAGATGCTCTCGCGCCTGAGCGAATTGACACTAACAACGGGTTTTGGCTGTCGCCGAATTTCTTCCCGATTACACCCTCAAGTTTGACGATGTTTTCTAAGATTTCAGCGCGCAAATCATCGTTCATCACACGATTGTCCTCATAATATTGAGTGCACGCCTCGGTTGTCACCGTAAACCCCTGGGGAACGGGAAGCCCAATCCTGGTCATCTCGGCAAGATTTGCCCCTTTTCCGCCGAATTTGTTTTTGTCGCTGCCGTCGGCCTCAGAAAAAAGATAGACAAATTTTTTCATTTATTAGATTCCTCCTTAAAATTTTTAATACAAGTATCATTATAACAGATTAGAGGGGAAATTTCCACAATTTTACTTAATAAAAGGGCAATATAATTATTTTCGTCAAATCATATAAAGATTTTTATCATGAGTTGATGGAATGTGTATATATTGCCAAAGCAAAGAGGGCGGTTGAGTCGCCCCCTTTCTTTTTATTTCTTTGCGTTTCAATTCATTGCGTTTAATCCGAAGCTTACGGAAAGCGCGCTGTCAACTTTGTGCATAGAACCTCTGTCTAATTCGCCCATGCGCTCTTTCAGCCTCTTCTTGTCTAAGGTGCGAACTTGTTCCAAAAGAACGACTGAGTCTTTTGCCAAGCCGCAGTGGTGAGAGTTGAGCGCGATATGAGTCGGAAGGCGTGATTTTTCTTTTTGGCTGGTGATTGCTGCGGCTATCACTGTTGGGCTGTGGCGATTTCCCACATCATTTTGGACGATAAGAACAGGTCTCATTCCGCCTTGTTCTGAGCCGATTACAGGGCTTAGGTCAGCGTAATATATTTCTCCGCGTTTAATGTACATAATATTTCGGATTTCCTTTCCTTTTGTTTTTGGTGCCGCCGACAAGAGAAATTTATGTAGCGGAACCCTTACACTAATTATTTTTAACCTCAGATACATTTTTATACAAAACATATCACTATATTTTATTATTTTTATTGACATTTTGTTCTAAAAGGTTATAATAATTATATAGGCAGAAATCTCAAAGCTTAACTTTTATAGAAGGGATATATCTAAAAAGGTGAAAAATAAAGAAAAAAAAGAAAAGAAAGAAAAGAAGGCACGTGCAAAGAGAGAGCGGTTAAAAGGTTTTATCAACGAGTTTAAAACCTTCATCTCGCGCGGAAACGTAATGGATTTAGCGGTCGGGGTGATTGTCGGCGCGGCGTTTACGGCAATAGTCAACTCGTTAGTCGGCGATATCGTTACCCCGTTGTTGGGGCTTATAATAGGTGGGATTGACTTTTCAGGTTTGGTGGTGACAATCCCCGGGATTTTCGCAGGGCAATCAGTCACAATTACATACGGTAACTTCATTCAGTCAATCATCAGTTTTTTGGCAGTGGCATTTTGCGTATTTTTAATTATAAAAGTCATCAACAAAATAAAAGACTCGCTAATAAAAAAAGAGCAAGTCGAAGAAAAGAAAACAACCCCCGACGAACAACAAGTCGCGCTGTTGGAGGAAATTAAGGAGCTGTTGAAACAGTTGACGGCAGTTGACAATTGACGAACAATTGACAATGTACAATTGACAATTGACAATTGTGGTGTCGCCTTGCGGCGACGGATTTAAAATTATAACAACTACACCGCCTAACACAAAAATTGCCGGGCGGTGTATAATTCGTTATTCAATTCGGGACAGGCAAGCCCGTCCCCTACAATAATTGTCAATTGTCAATTGTACATTGTCAATTGTCCGTCAGCTTCTAATCAGTTCATCTAAGCGGGTGCGTTCGTTTTCTGAGATTTCGGTAATTTGCGCTCCGTATGCCCATTTGTCGTTGACATTCCCCATAAATTTCTTTACAACGGCTTTGAATTTTAATTTTACTTTTACGGGGGTATGCCCGTCAAACTTGTTGATGATGGGGGTGTCAATGTTCAAGTCAAATTCTAATTCGTCGGACTCGTTTAACTCTTTTTCTATGTCAAAAAGCAAACCTCCCGCCGATATGTTGTATGCCGACACTTTAAGCGTTTGCGGCGGTTCGCCTATTGTCGCGCTTCCCATGATTTGAAAGCGTTCCGTGCGTTGATATGAACGGCGGTCAAAAAATTCTAAATCTAATGCCATTTCAAATAACCCCTTTCTTTTATAGTTGATAGTGGAGAGTGGACAGTGGATAGTTGTTGTGTCCGCTTGCGCGGACGTTTTTAAAATACGTCGCCAACGGCGACTCCATAACTGTCAATTGTCAATTGTCAACTGTCAATTGTTCGTCAACTGTTCGTCAGCTTACATCAATTGCTTCTAAGTAACCGCTTCCGTTGTGGCTTATATAGTCTTTGCGGCCTTGAAGATTGTCGCCGAGTAATAAGTCGAACATGTCTTTCGTTATTTGAGCGTCTTGTGGTGTTACTTTGATTAGCCTTCGCGTTTGTGGGTTCATGGTGGTTAGTGCCATCATGTCTGCTTCGTTTTCGCCGAGACCCTTTGAGCGTTGAAGCTTATATTTTGAGTTTGGGTATTTTTTTATAATGCGGTTCTTCTCCCTCTCGGTATAGGCGAAATAGGTTTCGTCTTTTATATTTATTTCATAAAGCGGCGATTCGGCAATATAAACATATCCCCCGCGGATTAGCGTTGGCGCAAGGCAATAGAGCATGGTAAGAATAAGTGTGCGAATTTGGAAGCCGTCAACATCTGCGTCGGTGCAAATTATGACTTTGTTCCATCTGAGATTGTCAAGATTGAAGGTCGAGAGTTCTTTGTTAGATTTTGCTTTTACTTCAACGCCGCAACCCAATACTTTTATAATATCGGTGATGATTTCGTTTTTAAATATTTTGTCGTATGAGGCTTTGAGGCAGTTTAAAATCTTTCCTCTAACGGGTATAACCGCTTGATATTCGGCATCGCGCGCAAGTTTCACCGCGCCCAAAGCAGAATCGCCCTCCACTATATAGATTTCGCGTTTCGACAAGTCTTTAGTTCGACAATCGACAAATTTTTGAACGCGGTTCATTATGTCGATTCCACCGGCTAACTTCTTTTTCAGGTTAAGCCGCGTTTTCTCGGCACTTTCGCGGCTTCTTTTGTTGAGCATTATTTGTTCGCAAATTTTCAGCGCATCGTCTTTGTTTTCGAGAAAATAGACCTCAAGTTGATGTTTAAGCCAATCGCTCATTGCTTCTTGAATAAATTTATTGTTAATTGCCTTTTTTGTTTGGTTTTCGTAACTTGTTTGCGTGGAAAAATTAGACGAGATGAACAGCAAACACTCTTCTATATCAACAAAACTGATTTTGCTCTCACCCTTGTTGTATTTGTTATTTTGCTTGAGAAAGCCGTCAATTTGAGAGACAAACGCCTGTCTTAAGGCTTTGTCGGGGCTTCCGCCGTGTTCAAGCCAGGATGAATTGTGGTAGTGTTCGATTAGCTTTTTTCTGTTTGAAAAGGCTATGGCAACGCGAAACTTCACCTTATATTCGTCTTTGTCGGCGCGGTCGCGGCCACGTCGCTCGGCATTCCATTTTTGCTGCGGGGTAATAAAATCATCACCCACTGTCTGACTCAAATAGCCGTCAATGCCACTTTCATAACAGAATTGCTCCTTAGAAAAAACGCCGAGTTCTTCCTCACTTATTAACGTAAACAATAATCCATCGTTGACTATTGATTGGCGGCGCAGGACATCTTGATAATATTCAAGGGGAATGTCAATTTCTGTAAACACTTCAAGGTCGGGTTTCCATTTAATCCGTGTGCCTGTTTTTCCGTTTGATTTTTGTTTTGTAAAGCCGCGTGGGTCACGTTGCAATGTTACGTTAAAGCCTTTTTCAAACCTTAAATTGTGCCGCCAAGTGCCGTTGTCTGATTCGACTTCCATATATTCTGACGAGAATTGTGTGGCGCAAAGCCCTAAGCCGTTGAGCCCCAAGGCGAAGGTGTAGTTCTCGCCTGTGTTGTTGTCGTATTTTCCCCCGGCGTAAAGTGTACACAGCGCAAGCTCCCAATTATACTTGTCTTCATTTTTATTAAAGTCAATAGGAATCCCGCGCCCGTGGTCGGTTATTTCGATTGAACCGTCAAGAAAGCGCGTGATTGTTATTTCGTTTCCGAAACCCTCGCGGGCTTCATCAATTGAGTTTGAGAGAATTTCAAAGACAGAGTGCTGACAGCCCTCAATCCCATCAGAGCCGAAAATAACCCCCGGTCTTTTGCGAACACGGTCAGGCCCCTTCAACGCTTTCAAACTATTATCGCCGTAATTTTTTTTAGACATGAAATCTTCCTTTAATTTAATATATGCTATTCAAGCGGTTTCCAGTCGCTTTTGAAAATTTTATTGAGGGCTCGTATAGGCTTTGTGATTTTCCAGGATTTAGAGTTTAAAACTTGTTCAAACTTAGCACGCGCAACAGCAAGCTCTCCGCGAACCGCCCAAATCTCGGAATGAAGGTCGCTAAGTTCTTGTAAATTTTTAATATGTTCCTCTCGTATATGCCGTCTCGCGGCGATATACCACGGGTCAACGCGGTCGTTAAACAAGTCATCTTGAAACTTCATAAAAGCATCTAAACAAGCCTGCCCCTCAAACGGGAACATCTCTTTTTTCAACTTTTGCTGTTTTTCAAAATACTCAGGCGATAAAGCCTTTTCAATAATCTCTTCTAATTTGTCAATATCATTAGTCCCCGGTATAATGTCGTCTTCAATTAATTGTTGAGGAAGACATAATTTACCGCCATAATAAATTGGCTTGCCAAAACCAAATAAGGCAAGGGGAACATCGCCGGCTATTGCATCAAATGCCGCACCGGAGCGGTCAGACAATACAACGTCCGCATCGTTTAAAATTTCCGCTATCGGTGTGTTTACATCGTAAACATGGTTAAAATCATCAAACAGAATGCGTTGGCATGCCAGTTTATCCGAGTAGGCGGTGTGTCCGTGCATTTTGGTAGCAATATTATATTTACTTTGTAATGACAACAGCTTGCGGATTGTGCTGTCGTTAACACTATTGATTGCTTCTCCGCCACTCCCCCATGTCGGGAGATAAAGGATTGTCTTTTTCCCTTGTGGAACTGCTCTTGTTCTCTTATAATTGGCAAGCTTTATATTACCGATTGTTATTGATTTTAAGTGGCCTAAACTAAGTGATGAATTGTGTTCACTCAGTGCCAAAAAATAGTCATAATAACAATAATGTGCAGGAGTAAACATCTCCGGTTTGCTGCCGGCATTACCGTGATAATCTAATCTTACGTTGTAGCGAATATCATTTGAGCGAGCAAGCATTTCATGATACCCATGATACATGGAATATACTACATCATACTTCACGCCTTCGGGAAAGTCTGACAAAACTTCAATGCCCCGACTTTCAAACGCGGATTTAAGACTGTTATGCCCATTAATGATAAAATCTAAATTAGCATTCGGAGTGGGAACATATACATCAAAGGGAATGTTATTGCGTTTTATTTCCAAAATGATTGGAAGTGCCGCGAAAAAAAACGGTATATATTCCGCAAAAAACGCAACCCTTCTTTCTTTCATAAGTTAAATTCTCCTTGTTAATTCTGCTTTACAATAGCTATGCTGATTTCATCGGCGATAGGCATGAATGCTATTTTATTATTTTCGCAAAACTCATCAACGGCTTTTTTAACGCCCTTATAGCCGGGAGTAAAATAATCATGAACTAATATTACCCCACCATGCACCATTTTGGGATAGAAAAAATCAAGCCCGGCTAAAGTTGGAGCATATAGGTCAAAATCGAGATTCACGAATACGAATTTATCGTCTATTCCTGCCGCCGTTTCAGGGAAATAGCCTTTTTTGATTATAGCTTTTTCGGGATGTGGGAGAATCTGTTTTACTTTTTCTTCAGAAGTTTTTAAATGACCGACCCCGTATTTAGAAAATTTGTTTTTTATTTCAGCCCCAATATCTCGTGAATCAAAACCTTCAAATGTGTCAAAAAGATACAGCGTTCTGTCGGGGAAGAACTCGTTTATTTTTTTTGCAAACGCGCCGTCAAATACTCCACCTTCTGCGACATTCCCTGTAATGTTTCTATCGTAAACTAATTTTGAAAAGTATTCAAGAAATATAATTCTATTCTTGATTGATTCAAACACATAACTTATATCAATCTTTTCCTTAGGAACAGAAAAGTCTTGCACTAAGTTTTCAACTGCGCCTTCATACGCCATTGTGGCAACAACAACTTTATCATACTCACGGCTGTTTATCTCATTGGGGTTTATAATTTTAAGCCCGAAAAGCTCCCCCTCCCAATAGGTGGGGTTTCTGTCGGCAAAAGCGACAACCTGAACTCCTATAAAAGATTGAAGTTCTTGATAAATTCGCTCGCCTGTTTGACCGGCACCATAAATTATTACCTTCATTATTCCAATTCCTCCAAAAAATTCAAAATCCAACCCACCCTATTATACCAAATTCACAAGAAACACGCAAGTTTTTTTTGAAATTATTCAAAATTTAAGTAAAAATGCACAAATATTGTTGTGGTTTTTGGGGTTTGGTGGTTGTTATTGACGGGGTTGGGGTGGTTGACAACGCGGTGTGATTATGGTATAATTTATTTTAGGGGTGAAGGAATGACAAATACAGAGCTAAGAAAAAAATTGCGAAAAGCAGGTTGGGTGATTACATCGGGGGGAGCTCATGACCAGGCAAAAAATCTGAACTACCCGGGTGTTAAAATAGCGATTCCACGCCACAAGGGCGATATTCCCAAAGGCACGGCAAACTCAATTCTAAAGGAAGCGGGGCTAAAATAATCCCCCCATACTAAAAGCAAAGGAGCTATTTACAATGAAATATGTTTATCCTGCACTTTTTTCAAAAGAAGGTGATTCGATTTTAGTCAGCGTTCCCGATTTGCCCGGCACTCATACTTTCGGTTCTGATATAGCAGATGCCTTGTTTATGGCAGAAGATGCTGTAGCCATGTGGCTATGGGATGCCGAAAATAACAAGGAAACTATTCCAAAAGCTTCCGCAAAATCTGACATAGAAAAACAATGCAAAGGAAAAGGGCAATTTGTCAACCTTGTAGCCGCTGACACAGAGGAATACAGACGACAAAATGATTCAAGGGCTATAAGAAAAACTCTCTCTATCCCTGCGTGGCTAAATCATAAAGCCGAAAGGGCAAACGCCCCTTTTTCACAAATATTGCAACAGGGCTTAAAAGATTATCTTCATATAACAGATGCTTGAAGACAGGGCTGAGGTAACTAACGAAAGAGCGCGCCGCAAAAAAGCAGTGCGCTTTTATCTTTTAGCATGATTTTTCAATTTTGTCAAGTTTTTAATAAAATTTTTTAGACGATGGCGCTAAAATTTTCAATCTTTCTCAACCGAATAAATCTGTATCGGTTTTTCACCTTGTGACAACTTAGGGGTTCTGGTCGTTTTCCATAAAGTTAGTTCTAAGTCGTCGTAATTTACTGTGAAATTAAAGTGCTTCATTAAGTCACTGCCCAACAATGTGTTTAGTTTGGGCTGTTTAATTTCACCTTTGTCTATAGCTTGTCTGATTTTTATGTCCAAATCTTTTTTAAGCATGAAAAATACTCGTGCGTGCTGTATTTCTCTGTCTCCAAATTTAATTGACACATTGTCTATGTGGCGCAGCGGTATTTCTCCGGCTCCCGTAATAGCTTTATGTGTAATGTCATTACATTCGTTGAGCAGTAATTCTTCTGTATACCCTAACCTCTCTAAAGCTTCATCGCTGAGTGTCGTAAAATCGGATGCGGTGTCTAATTTAAATTTTATCGGTCTTAGAGATTTACTGTCAAAAGTTGTTACGTCTGCTTCAAAATCCACCCGTCCGCGTTCATCGGTTTCAAAATTTATCTTTATTGGTGTCATACAACAAACAGTCCCCCTATCCGAGGGGTGTCGTCATATCCTTCTACAGCCGCCACTCTGCCCATTTCCCCTTTATTGTCTAACTCTTTTTCAATCCTAATCGCTTCTTTGGAATCTTCTAATATCTTATAGACCTCTCCGCATAGCCTGTTTTCTTCCCAAGCCACATTGACGGCTATCACCCATTTTTTTGGGTATTTCATAGATATAGCACCAAGCGACATTCTTTCCATAACAGACATAAGCCCTCCAACAAATAAAAATAAGAATACTTTAATATTTTAACATAATTTTTCGATTTTGTCAAGTTTTTAATAAAACTTTTTAGACGACTTTTTAGATGATGGCGCGGTTGACAACGCGGTGTGATTGTGCTATACTAAATTTAGTTCTTATCCCCCAACTGCAACCCGTTGAGAACTACCACGTCTACCAAAGCATTAACTTTTATGCCGTCGCTTAGAAATTCTTCTGAATAGATTATGCCGTTTTCGCGGATTTTTGACGTAAGCCCTGCTTGAGCATACGGGATTAGCAATGTCACGCGCTTTGCTGTCTCGGGAAGCGTTTTCGCAAGAACTTCTAACATACGTTCAAGCCCGTAACCCGTTTTCGCGCTGATTTCAAGCGGTGCGCCGGCGGTTTCAGCGGTTTCTCCGGCGGCGCGCCAACTGCCATCGGCGGCTCGCCGGTCGCATTTGTTAAGTATGGTTACGATGGGGATTCCTCCGCAGCCTAATTCTGACAGGATTTTTTCTGTGGTTTTGGTTTTTTCATAAACTTGTTCATCAGAGGCATCGGCTAAATGAAGGATTATATCGGCGTTTTTGGCTTCTTCGAGGGTGGATTTAAAAGCCTCTACCAAATGGTGAGGTAGTCGCCTTATAAGTCCCACCGTGTCAATCAGCAACAGCTCTCTGCCATCGGGTAGTGTTACGGCGCGTGAGGTAAGGTCTAAGGTGACGAAAAGCTTGTCTTGCTCTAAAACACCGGCGTTGGTTAATTTATTCAATAGTGTGGATTTCCCTGCGTTGGTGTAACCGACAATCGCGCCTGTTAAAACTCTGTCTTTTTTGCGGCGTGAACGCATGAAGTCACGGCGACTTTGAAGCTCTTTCAGCTCGTTTGAAAGTTTTGAAATGCGGCGGCGAATATGGCGACGGTCGGTTTCAAGCTGGGTCTCGCCCGGGCCGCGGGTTCCAATCCCACCGCCTAAACGGCTTAACGCTGTACCCATTCCCGAAAGACGAGGAAGCCGATATTTAAGTTGCGCCAATTCAACTTGAAGCTTGCCCTCACCCGACACAGCGCGCGCGGCGAATATATCGAGAATCAGCATAGTGCGGTCAATCACCCTTACTTGCTTTTTCTCGCCTATAAGCCGCTCAATGTTTCTGATTTGACTGCTTGACAACTCATCGTCAAAAACGACAAGCTCAACCTCAAATTGTTCGCAAAGTTCGGCAATTTCTTCGATTTTGCCTTGCCCCAAATAGGTTGAAGCTAACGGGCGTTCAAGCTTTTGAACAACCTTTGCGACAACGCGGCTTCCTGCTGTTTGCGCCAATTCTTCAAGCTCGTCAACAGACACATCGGCATCATATTCGCCGGTGTCAGCGGCGGCAACAATTGACAAAGTCGGCATTTCGTTTTGGTGATGATTTGTGTTCATAAAAATTAACCTTTCAATTTAATAAAGGGGCGTACTTTAAATATGGAAATTTCAACGTCCGATAAAGCTCAAGTTGATGTTATTGTTGTTGGAACAGGTGTAGCAGGGCTTTACACCGCGCTTGAACTTGAGTCGCGGTTTAAAGTGTTAGTTCTTTCTAAGAAAGAGCCTATGGTTTGTAATTCCGCGTTGGCGCAAGGTGGAGTAGCCGCCGTTATCGACAAAGTTCATGACGACTACACCCTTCATATAGAAGACAGTTTGATTGCCGGCGGCTATGAAAACAACATAGAAAACCTTAAAATTTTAGCAAAGAGAGGCCCCGTTGAGATTGAAAATCTCATAAAATTAGGGGTCAACTTTGACAAGAAAGACGATGGCAGCATAGCACTAACCTTAGAGGGCGGGCACTCACGGCGCAGAATAGTCCATTCAAAAGACAGCACAGGTCTCGAGATTGTCTCGACATTACTCAAAAAAATCAAAGAGAGAGCCAACATAAAACTTCTTGAAAACGCCCAACTTGTCAACCTGACTAAAAAAGACACCGGTTTCGCGGCAGATGTTTATATTGACGGGGCGCACTATTATTATACCACAAAAACCTGTGTTCTTGCAACAGGCGGAATAGGAAGAATTTATGATTACACCACAAACTCGGCTACAGCCACAGGCGACGGGATTTATTTCGCCTATAACATGGGGGCGGCTGTTGAAAACTTGTCACTTATTCAGTTTCACCCTACAGCCTTTGCCGGTGAAGCGCGAGAGCGATTTTTAATATCAGAGTCTGTGCGCGGTGAGGGGGCAAAGCTGTTAAACGTGCATATGAAAAGGTTCATGCCTGAATATGACGAACGCGCCGAATTAGCCCCACGAGATGTGATTTGTCGCTGTATGTTTCAAGAGGAATTGCGCACGGCAAGCAAGCAATTTTATCTTGATATTTCACACCGCGACAGCGAATTTATAAAAACAAGGTTTCCCATGATTGAACGGCGGCTTAAAGAAATGGGCTATGACATGACTAAAGAGCCGGTTCCGGTCTACCCGTGCCAGCATTATTTAATGGGTGGAATTTCGGTGAACCAAAACGGAAGAACCACCGTTGACGGTCTGTATGCGGCAGGCGAATGTTCATACACAGGGATTCACGGCAAAAACCGATTAGCAAGCAACTCACTGTTAGAAGCGTTGGTTTTTTCCCGTCTTATCGCTATCGACATAAACGCACAAAGCCTTGAAAGCGGCGACATTACCTGTGACAACATCTCGGGCGGCAAAGAAAAAGACTTTCCGCGCGGCTTGCGCACAGAGCTTAGGGCAATCATGCAAAAGGCGTTTTTCGTAATCCCCGACCCCAACGTCTGCAAAAAAGAACTGCCACGAGTAAATGAAATCAACACAATCCTCGAAACAGGCGATTATGAACTGACACCCGAGCTGATTGAAACAAAATCGTTAGCACTTATCGCTAAGCTTATTCTCAATGAAATTATAGAAAAAGAAATTAAACGAGAGGGAAAATAGCATGTTGCCGAATTTTTATCTTGACGAAATAATTAAAACCGCCTTAGCAGAAGACATCGGATATATTGACATCACCACCGACTTGTTAAACGGTGGCGATGAGCAAACACGCGCGTTTTTCGTTGCCAAATCAGACGGCGTTGTTTCGGGAATTTCGGTTGCACATAGGGTTTTTGAGCTGTTAGACACACATTTTCGCGCCTTTCCTCTTTTTAAAGACGGTGACAGGGTGAAAAAAGGGGATGCCATTTCAAATTTTGAGGGAACAACTTCAGCTCTTTTAAAGGGGGAGCGCACAGCGTTGAACTTTCTTCAGCATATGAGTGGAATTTCTACAGCCACGGCGCGATGTGTGGAATTGATAAAAGACACCAAAGCTAAAGTGGTCGACACGAGAAAAACCCTGCCCGGGCTGAGAAGGTTGCAAAAGTACGCCGTTCTTGCAGGCGGCGGTTTTAACCACCGCTTTGGGCTGTCAGATGCGGTTATGCTTAAAGACAATCACACAGATGCTTACGGCGGCATTAGTGGGGCAGTAAACGCGTTAAGGCAAAAAATCGGGCATACAGTAAATATAGAGGTTGAAGTCCGCAATTTTGACGAGTTGCAAGAGGCGTTAGAAGTAGGCGTTAAACTAATTATGTTAGACAACATGAGCATAGAGCAGATGAAACAAGCAGTGAAACTCACAAACAACCGCGCCATTTTAGAAGCATCAGGCAATATAACAGAAGAAAACATCACACAAACAGCAAAAACAGGGGTAGACATAATAAGCATAGGCGCGCTGACACACAGTGTTAAAGCGTTTGATGTTTCTATGAGTGTAAATGGCTCTTAATATATTCTAAGTTCGCGGCAGAATCAGCGGTGTACGGGTGTTCTTTGCCTAAAACCCTTTCGCGAATTTTTAAAGCTTTTTCGTAAAATTTCAACGCCTTTGCATAGTTGCCTTGTTTGTCATAAAGCAATGCCATATTGCCATAGAGCGTGGCGGTGTTAGGGTGTTCTTTACCCAAAACCCTTTCATAAATTGCCAAAGCTTTTTCGCAAAAGCTAATCGCCTTAGCATCATCGCCTTGATTGTTATAAATTGCCGCCATATTGTTATAGGTTGTGGCGGTCTCCGGATGTTCTTTGCCTAAACTCTTTTCTTGAATTTCCGAAGCTTTTTCGTGAAACTCAAGCGCCTTGACGTAGTCGCCTTGATTGTCATAAACTACCGCCATATTGTTATAGGTTGTGGCGGTTTTTTGGTGTTCTTTGCCAAAAACTTTCTCGTCAATCTTTAAAGTTTTTTCGTAAAGTTCAAACGCTTTTGCATAGTCACCCATCTCAACATAAACGGCTGCCATATTGTTATAGATTGTGGCGGTTTCCGGGTGTTCTTTGCCAAAAGTCTTTTCGTTAATTTCCAAAACTTTTTCGTAAAACTCTAACGCTTTTGCATATTCGCCCTGCCCGTTATATATCTTTGCTATATCAGAAGCTGAATTTTCAGACTCGCTTTTATATTTCGGCAATAATTCATTAAATCTTTTATAAAAACGTTTTAAATCAATTGAGTGTAAAACCCGTAAATCTGTATTCAGAGTTAATATTTTTAAGAGCGTTTCAAACTCTTTTTGAGTACCCATGTCTTTTACTTTAGCGTATCCGTCTAAATAATAATTAAGTAATTCTCGATTAGTTTCGCTGTATGAATTTTCATAGTCAATTTTGGCAGAGGGGGCGTTTGTTGTATCTGTGACAAATTCGACATGATAACAAAAAAACGAGTTGAAATCAGGGGCGCGGCGCGCGAGTTCTATGCGAAAATATGACGGCATTATAAAAACCAAAGCACAAGGCAATTCTGCCAAAGCATCACGACTTAAATTTATAGCCTGCAAAAACTCAACCTCTTCCATATCACCGCAACCCAAATTAAAGTTAACCAAAAGCAAATGTTTTGTCGTTTTTTTCATATGCTCTCTTAAATAAGCGCACGAAAAACGCATGTTATCTCCAAAATCAATAATCTGCGTCTCGCCCTCTGGAAGTCGAGAGCTGATTTCTTCGGCGATTTTCTTTTGCAAAGGCATGGCGTTAGCCACCACACAGAAGAAAGCGTTTGCCTGTTGTAGTGCAAGCCTTTGGCACAGCCGTTCAATTTTTTGTTCATCAACGGCTACTAACATTGAACACCTCCGCTTTTTTTGTCAATATAGTCACGAACAAGTGGGTGTAAATCTATCCAACGCTCGCCGTTATATTCAAAAACCGCCCCACAATATAATAAGTCGGGGACTAACTCATCTTGCTTGGGGTCATGATTTCCGTTGTAAATCGAATTTACTAAGGGCAAAAGATTTACAGGGATTCTCATATAAACCTCATTTGTAAAATTTTTTATAGTAAAGTCTAATGCTTCCATGCTTATTTTTTCTCTTTTACGCATGTAGGTTTCAAACGCACTGTTTGAAATTAAATAGTTTGTGTCGCGCAAACTTCCGCCGCTTTTTTCAATGATTTTTTCTAAAACACTATCCTCGAAATAACTTTCATCTACCCTTTTTAAAATCATTTCGCGTATAACGTGAATCCCTTCAGCGTGGGGATTTTGTTCTTTGTCATGTGTTTTAATCATCGGCATTACAGAGGGCGCGCTAAAATATCCTCTTAAAGTGGCACCGTCTATAGAGCGATAGATAGACAACGGGCAGGTGACAACAATATGCGCTTTTAGCCCTAAAAATGAGCCAAAGTCTTCGACAAACAATTTTCTCACACGTTCTATATTGCATTTTTCAAGCTCGTCTATTATTATAACCAAAGGCTGTTCTAACTGCTCGTTCAAATTCTCAATTAGAGCATTAAGGGTATTTTTAATAGCGTTCATTTTCGGCTCAAACTCACTGTATAACTCTTCTTTAATACCGGATGCTATTTTTAGAGATGCGGTGATTTTCGCGATAAATCCCATGAAAATGCCAACGTCAATTTCCCCCTTAACTCCCCAGTTTTCAGTGATTGTTTTGGTCGAAAGCGATTTGTAAAAAGCCGATAAAAGTCTATGGTCAATATCAAGTTCGTTTTCTTTAGCGTATTTTAAGACACGCTCTACAATCAGCATAAAAATATCAATATAGCTGAAGTTAAACCCATTTAAATCATCCGGAGCTATTATGCAGATAGATTTAAAGTTGTTGTCGTCAAGCTTTGCCATAAGCATTTGTAATTCAGTTGACTTTCCACATCCCACGTGACCGATAACCAATAAGCGCGCACAACAACTATCAGACATAGTTATCTGACTATATAAGTTGTCATAGAATTCGTAGGAACTGCTACCCCTTGCAATGGCGGTTTCTTGATAAAAATCTCGTTGCTCTTTTTTCAACGCCTCCGGTTTGAAGATGTTAAATATTTGTCTCATTGATGTTGCTTTTTTAGTCATGATTTACTTTCCCCTTTCTTCCCTAAAAGATAAAGCACTGCCGCCAACGTTGCGCCGTCCATCATGAAGGCGGGGGTTGGCATTGTTATTTGCATGACTGCTAAGCTTCGCGCTAAAGTTTCTGCTTCTGCGAGCCAGAATAACACCTTGCCGCCGGCATCGCCTATAATCAAAACTAAAGCGAAAAGTCCTAATCCGCAAATTTTCACCCTTGAAAAATTGGTTTCATTTCGCGAGAACACGCGCCCTAACGCAAAATATATTACCCCTAACGCCAAATCGATTAAAAGAGTGATTAGTTTGTCAGACACGTTTATAATTACTAAGTTGTGCATAAATATGTTTACCGCTCGCAAAATATACATCGTGGCAGGTAAAGCCATAGCGAAACCTATAGCCGGGGTTATTCGCCTTATAATCGGCAACATCGCCCCAATCGCAAAAAATCCCACCGCGCCGATTGAAAGAAAAGTTAGCTCAAACGCATCGAATCTTTCGAGATAACACACAATCGCTTTATGAGTATACACCGCGCCGCTCGCTAACATAAACAAACTGAGCATGGTGGTCTCGAAAGGGGTTATTTTTTTCATTCGCTTGGTGAAAAAATACGTTTTGTTTTTCTTCAGCACCAACGCTAAAATCCAGAAGAAAGACAATACCACCAAAATCAAAATATAGACCGCCGCACCTAATAAGCCACCGTCGCCGTAATAAAACCCGGTGTCGAAATCAATTGAATAGAGACACTGAAGATAGCGAACCAAAATAAAAATCGCGCTTAACAGTATGAGGGAAATGAGCAATATTCGCTTGTTTGTTTTCATGATGTAACGCCTTTCGGAATAAATTTAAAGGTTGTCTGCATATAGTATAACACAGATTTCAAACTTTTGCAAGACATATAGCCTTTCCGTTTAAAATTTATTTTGGCTATACAACTATGTTTCTGAAGGGAGATAAATGTGTTGAAAAATGTCGCATTGACTTTAGTTCTCTTTTGCGCGCTTTTATTTTCTGTTCCGTTTGCTCACGGCAAAATGTCGCTTGAGCAGAATTTCGAGAGCCCTGCACACTTTACCCTTAAAATAACAGAAACCGACGAGGTTGTGACGCTTTCTGTCACCGACTATCTCATCGGCTGTCTCTTTGCGCAAATTCCGCCTGACTATCACATTGAAGCCCTCAAGGCGCAAGCCGTTGCCGCACACACATATGCGTTGCGGTTTATAAAGAATAATTCCATATTTCCTGATTTTGTTGATGTAATTGGTGGTGCGAATCTCACTGACGATGCAAGAGTTTTTCAACCCTACTATTCGCCAGACAAAGCGCGAGAATTTTACAAAGACGATTACGAACGCTATTACGATAAGATAAAAACAGCCGCCGAGTTTGGGGCGAAGCACGTCATTCTCTACGCTGACGAGCCGATTAACGCGGTTTATCATAACGTCTCAAGCGGTGTAACAAACACGCCCGGCGGCGTTTGGGGACAAGACTTTCCCTATTTAAAAAGTGTCAACAGCGAGTGGGACACATTACACCCGGATTATCTTTGCATAAATGAATTCGCCTTAGACCGCGTGTTAGTCGCGTTTTTAGACCACGACCGCTCTATGCAAATTCCCGAAAGCCCCGACGACTGGTTCACCGCCCCCAAAGTCAACGCCGCAGGCTATGTCGAGAGCGCGGATATAGGAGAAACCACGTTTTCAGGCGGCGACATCTGGCGGATTTTAAACCTACGCTCGCCGGCATTCAAGGTAACGCTGAGTTCAAACGTGTTCTCATTTGAAACAAAAGGTTTCGGCCACGGCGTAGGCCTAAGCCAGTTCGGCGCAAACCACATGGCAGAAAACGGCAAAACAGCTCTTGAAATTTTGAGCTATTATTATAGTGATGTTGAAATTAGAGGGGGGTAGTGATTTGCCAACGATGTAAACGGACGGGCAATTGACAATGTACAATTGACAATTGACAATTATTGTGTCCGCTTACGCGGACGGATTTAAAATTATAACAGCTACACCGCCCGGCAGTTTTTGTCGGGCGGTGTTTTTGGTTGAACCGTAGTCCTTTCAACGATTTTTATGGGAAAACTTTTGTTTCGGGAATTTTAAATCCTTCAATTTCATAGCCGCGTTTTGCTGTAGAATCTGCTGTAACCCATTTTTTAAAATCGCTAACGTATCTGCCATTTTTCAACAATAGAGCATTATCATATACCTCTGCAACGTTAGTAGCTACTCTTTCGGGTGTAGGTTTATTTGAGTCCCATGTCCATAATTCGCCATTGGTTTTTAAAAATTTATACGTTCCTGCCCATTCTACACCATCTGCAATTTTAACAGCTTCTTCTTTGCGCGGCACTTTTGTCCCATCGCCTAACTGTCCGGCTGTGTTATCACCCAATCCCCATAAAGAACCGTCTGATTTAATAATAAACAAATGGTGATTATTAAAATAAAACCTGTCAACATCTTCAGAGATTTTAACGTCAGTAGCGTTGCTTGTTCCGGCATTACTCCAACTCCAAAGAGTTCTGTCTTGGTCAATCCAACATGAATAACCAAACGTTACATAGGCTTGATACACCGGAACACCGGGCTTATCTAAAATCGAATTATCAAAGCTGGACATTATAAGTCCATTAGAAGCGTGCAAAAGTGCTTGGGTATAATTATAAAAACAATTAATCATATCATCCGCTACTAATACCGGGGCATAATCAGTGTTGTTTCCCCACTTCCAAATAGTTTTGTCTGTCTTGACAGCACGAAAACCGCTATCGTTCGGATTCGAGTTCACAAAATTAGCAACTCGTGCCACATCATCTAATATTTTGATAGGGGTTTCGCTGTCAACGCCCGTTCCATCTCCGAGCATTCCATTTCTGTTGCTGCCGAATCCCCATAAAGAATTATCGTTTTTTATGTAAAGAACGGTTGCACCGGCGTATTCTATAGAACGCACATCGGTGTCTATGTCTGTCCATTGCCACTCACGCGAAGAATTGTTTTTTTGCAATACAGAGTCTGCTGTAATCCGGTATCCCTGATAACGATTAAGAGATAACACATTCTCTTTTGCGATAATAGGCAAATTTAGGTCTAAAAACGCCGGCTCAGGTTCAGGCGGTTGTTCTGTCACAACGGAGTTATTGGCGGCGACACTCGGAGGTGTCGTTTCTTTATTATCGGGCGGCAATTGAGAAGCAAGAGTGGCGTTGGCTTGTTTGCTTGATTCTAAGACATATTCTATACCGTCTATGTAAATATAATCTCCTTTTCTTTCATAACTAAACGTCACGGCTCTTCCTGCTGCTGCGGCTATAATTTTGAGATGACCGCTTTCTATGGTATATGCAGTTTCAAAGCCCATATTATTGGTTATTGTATTACCTTTGACAGTGAAGGAATTGCCCGTCCCCGCCACCGTAAGCCATGCCAATCTTGTACCAAACATTGCTGCCGGGTCATTATTCGTTGATGTATCTTTGACATATACATAATGCCCCTCGGGAATAGCCGTACTGCTACAACTTGTCAGCAATAAAATAAACATTAAAATCAAAATAGGTGCCGCAATAAAAAATGGCTTTGCTTTAATAAAATTAAGAACTTGATTGTACATTTTTCTTTCTCCTTGAATTAATTTGAGTATACGTTTTTTGTCCATTTGCAAAGTAAAAAGGGTGATTTTATGTTATATTCAGCCAAAATCATTTGAACCCTTTAAAATCAAAAGGCTCAATCGATTACCTTAACTCGTATTTTCAATTCTATGCCATTAACCACAGCAATGATGTCGGCGTTACCTCGTGCAACAGCTCTTACTGCACCGTTAGATGATACCGTAACCGCTCCCCTATTGCTTGATTTCCATGCAATTCTATCTTTTGAGTTAGCAGGGGTTAAATCCGCGCCTAACCTCAATTGCTCGCCACGCCTTAGAGTGGCAGTCATTATAGCGTCAGTTGCGCCCCTGTTGGGGGCAAAAGTTACTTTAATTGTACATTCGCCTTGGACATCACGACTAACTATTCTTGCATAATTCATGCCTTTTTGCACGTTATATTCGGCTGTCCCCCTTGCTTGTTGGCTGAAGTTATTCCATAGGAGAGTAGTGGCCTGGGAGGATATTTTACTGAAGTAGTAACCAGGCCAACTCCATTCTCCCACAGAACTCTCCGTTTTGTTTGATTTTAATTCAGACCCACCGTTATTAAAAACTTGCAAACCGGTATACTCTGCTCTTGAATAAAGAGACACTATTATTTTCCCATTAGCGGGGATATTTAGTCTAAAAACAACTGGGTTGTCTCCTAAATACACCGTTTCAGATTTATTTAGTGCCAGATTTTTTGCCGTGTCCATAATACTATTTTCTGCCCCCACAGAAATTGTTGCCATGGATAAAACCATAACCATTGCTAAAATAATGCTGATTGTTCTTTTCATCTTATTTCTCCTTTGAATTTGATTATATATTTTTTGTCCCCCCTCGCAAAGTGAAAATGGGAATTTTGCTCTTCTGCTGATGATTAACCTGCAAGAAGCACAATCAGCAAGAACACCAATATTTGCACGGAGTAGGTAGATATTGTGGCATACGCTGACTGGTTTTCTGTTAAACCGAACACAGACGAAAAAACGGATGGTCCCAACACTATAGCGGCTACAACTCCCATCGCAACCAATGCAACCACTAAAGGCGGTGCTATCAGACCAACGATGATAGATACAACCAACGTAAAAGTTAGCGGTATTTGCGCCGTTAGTATGTAGCCAATGAGTTTTTTGATACCACTTGAGCCATCGAAAGTTCCCTTAAATACTACCTTGCCGAAAAACAATGTAACGGCAGTAAGTATTACAAGAAGAATAGCGCATATGAATATTGCTTGAAAGAATAACGCAAATCTTGACGAGCCGCCCCCGACATTGCCATATACGACAAACAATAAACCGACAATAGGTGAATTCCACCCCCTAAAAGTCAAAACAAGGAGTGTCAAGGCAAGACCAAGTGCCTGTGCAACGGCAAAAATGATACTCTCCTTAAAACCGAGACTCGTTTCGAGCATTGCCCCTATCGGATTTTTTGCAAAAACTTTCAAGAACCCCAAAGCACCTTTGCTTGCATCTGTAAGCAGATTCCCGACCTCTTTTGCTTTTTGTGTTGCTTGACTCGGCGCGGTGGGTGTCGTAATCGGTGTAACTGTTCCATTATGAGAGCCTTGGTTATTTGACACTTCTCCATCAGAAAGAGCTTCCGAACCTTTGCCGGGACCAACCGTCTGTAATGTCAGCATGACCTTCTCGAAATTCCACATACGGGTTTTTTTCATAATGGTTATCCAGTCAATCAACGACAAGATACCGAATAATCGAGTCTGTATAACCACCCGTGTAAATGTCAATAATCTCCATAAGAAAAAAATAAATGGAGGTTAATGCAATGAGAACAACAAATAATATTCAAACAGAACAAGAAATGGAGTTAGTA
>WRLV01000021.1 GCA_009777445.1 Oscillospiraceae bacterium
ACTGCTTGCCGTTTACAACATCTTCCACTTCCGAACCGGTTTTGGTCTGTCTTTTAATTTCTTCTTTAGATATAAAATACTCTGTAATTTGTATCTCAAATATTTTGTTGGAGACCACAGCTTTGTTGTCTCGCTTTTCTATATATCCGTACATGTTACCTAAACTTATAATTGAATTCGCCCAGCTAAAGCTTATCCTTCTACCTGCGATTACCAACTCGTACATTAACTCCGAAAGTTCCTTGTTGTTTTCTAAATTCTTGTGCAGGTCATCGAAAAGAGTATTACTTTCTTCTAACAAGATTTTAACCGCTTCTTGTACGCCTTTGCGGCTCCAATCTTGCTCTAACTTCTCATCTATTATTTTACAAATACGTGACACTAAAAAGGGATATCCGCTTGTATAATCGTATATTTCCTGTGCTATTTCGGTTTTATTCATTCTCGAAGAGTGTTCGCTTTCGTAATCAAGCAGCATAGTCTCAATTTCTTGCGCGCTGAATGACATATCCACATCGAACGCAGCGGCTATGTTCCAGGGTGAGTTGTAAATCCCTTCGCCGCTGGATTGAGTGTGAGTTCCCGCTGTTATCATTTTTTGCTTGATATTCTTTACGTCATGCACCCCGGCTAAAATCACGCTGTGGAATGTGGGGGTGTTATTTCCGTTGCGTTCTAAAAATTTAGCTCTCAACAATCCCAAAAAATGCAGGAAAATCCGGTTATTACTCGATTTATCAACTTCGTCTATTAACAAAACGACTTTATTATCTTTGCAAATGTTTGTTATATGTTCGCCCAGACTAATAAAATTAACTACTTCGTCATTTTTCCACACAATATTTGTATTCGGATACGAACTTATTGTTGATTTGTCTAATCGCTTTAAAAACGCTGCGCAAAAATTCGGGCCCGAAGAAAACATCTCATCTTCAGCATCCTCAAAGCTGGTTTTTATGCATACGTATTCAGATTTCAACGCTTCTTGAAGCAGGTAAAGCGTTGTGGTTTTTCCGTATTGTCTGGCGCGGTTTATTGTGAAATAGCGTCTTTTGTCTACCATTGCTATTATTTTTTTGAGTTTTTCAGTTATATCTACCATGTAGTGTTCACTTTTGACACAGTTGCCGGTTACGTTAAATTCACGCATTGTTTATTCTCCTTGTCTTTTATTTATACTCACTTTCCGATTTCTTTATTTCTTCAAAAATCGTTATATAGCTGTTATATCTACTTTGGGCGATTTTTTTGTCTTTGAGTGCGTTTTTAACTGCGCACTCTTTTTCTTTGGTGTGGGTGCAACCTTTGAATGGGCAATTTTCTGCATAATCGACAAATTCACGAAAGCCGTGGATTAAATCAACGGTTGTGAAATTGCCGTAGCGCGCCGCGTCAACTGTTGAAAACCCCGGGGTGTCGGCAAGATAACCGCCGTTATAATGATAAAGCTCAACGTGACGGGTGGTATGTTTTCCTCTGCCTAATTTTTTGCTTGTTTGTGCGGTCGGAGCAAGGGCGTGAGGAATTAAAGCGTTCAAAAGGCTGGACTTCCCCACGCCCGAATTTCCGATAAGGGCGCAGGTTTTTCCTTTAAGAATGTCGTGCAACTCCTGTGTGCCTTGCCCTGTAATGTTGTTCAGAGAAAAGGTTTTAAACCAGGCATCTTTATAAACACTTATAAACTCATCGGCACTTTTAAGGTCAATTTTAGTAAAAGCCAAGAGCGGCTCTATGTCTTTAAGCTCAAGGACAGCAATCAATTTATCAATAATATAAGAATTCGGAACAGGCGCGGTTAGCGATATTACCATGAGCGCGCAATCTATATTTGAAAGCGGTGGGCGGACAAACTCGTTCTTACGCGGTTCAACAGAGAATACCACCGGCGAGCCGCCGGAGGCAAACCGTGAACAAGTATATTCTTTTTGCAATAGCTCACTCGCCGGTTGAAGTTGAACCTTATCGTCCAGTGTGTCGCCTTCAAATTCAACCTCAACATAGTCCCCCACATAAGGGGAGATTTTTTTCAACCTGAAAATGCCCCTCGCTCTGCAAGCAAGAATCCCCTTTTCGGTTTCAACGTAATATAAACCGCCGATTGATTTTAATATTCTTCCCCTTATTGTCATCAGCCGAAAATATCCCAGTCGTCGTCCCACGGGTCGTAGGTCGTCTCAGGTGGATAAGTCCAATCGGGGGTGGGCCAGTCTACATCATCCGGCGCTTCGGTTGGAATGTCATACTCGCTTGTTTCGGGCGCGGTGGTAGAGATTACCTCTCTTGGCTCACGAAGCTCGGTGAAAATTCTGTCGTTCATGAATATTTCAGTGCGCTGTGCGGTTCTTCCCTCAACGGTAAAGTCAAACTCATACTCACAAAGCAACGCTATTCTGTCAGTCTCAAGCGATGTCAAGAAAATCGCATATCGTTTTATGCCGACATCTTCAAATTCCCATTCAAGCCTTCTGTTAAGCTCAATGTTGCGAGTTTCGGTCAACTCTTCTTGCAACACGCCATCGATATAATATTCTACTATAAAATTGCCCGTTGCGGTGTTAGATACTAAGCTGAATGAAATTCTGCCCGGCTTTGTCGGTAACTCGCCCGAACTTACCGTAAGCTCAACGGTTGTAAACTCGGTGACTATGGTGTCGGGGGCGATGCTTTGTTCCATGACTATACCTTCTTCTTCCATGCCCGGTTTTTCCACGACGGTGAGCAGAATTTTATAACTCGCGGCAAGTTCAGCCGCTCTCTCACGAGGCAGACCGAGCATATCAGGTATTTTCGTGGTTTCGCCCTCTTTGACTATACTCACATAAACCGTAACGTCATCACCCTCTTGAAGCAAAGTGCGCGCAGGCGGCTCTGTGCGAATTACATAGTTTGAATTTATTTCGTCGCTTTCTTCATACTTGATGGTCACTCTAAAGCCCTGCTTTTCGAGTAATGTCCTTACTTCAGTCATGTGTCGCAACCCATTCCCAAAATCATCAAGCTCAATTAATCGTGGGCCGTTGCTCACATATATGTCTATGCTTTGGCTCTCGGTTACTGTTCTTCCGGCGTTCACGCTTTGGCGAATAATCTGCCCGCGCGGCTCGGGCGAAAACTCTTGAACAGGGTTAAGGCTCAAAACGCGATATTGCGGATTTGAGACAACATCATCATACCTCATTCCCACGAGGTCGGGCATAGTATGTTCAGGCGCGCCGAAACCGCCTATGCTTTGAATAATCGCATATATGAGCAAAACGGTTATTATCACAAACGCGCTGGCGACAGCGAAAAGAATAGGCAGGAAAGGTGAGCGGCGTGGTGCCGGCTCATCATCGTCAATCCCATCATAATCATAATATTCATCTTCCGCAACTTCGGCAATTCGGCTGTTCTTATTCATTTTACCACCCTCCGTTTGGTTGACCGCCCTTAAGCTTCTGCTGTCATTAAAATATTTCGGCGGCGTATCGCTTGTAAAATACTTATACTCGAAAAGAATACTCGGGTTATTTTCAAATTCTTCTATGTCGCTCATCATTTCGCCGGCTGTTTGGTATCTTTCACTCGGTTCTTTCTGCATTGCCTTCAGGATTATTTCCTCAAGCCCGGGTGGAATATCGGGGTTTATACTCGTTGGCTTTCGGGGCGACTTTTGCATGTGCATGAGCGCGATTGATACGGGGTTTTCTCCATCAAACGGCTTTCTGCCGGTGAGCATTTCATAAAGGGCAACCCCAACCGAATAAATGTCACTTTTCTCATTGGTTTCCCCTCCTGTGGCTTGTTCGGGGCTTATATAGTGAACCGAGCCGATTGCTTTTTCAGAGATTGATTTATTAGTTTCACGGTTAAAATGAGCAATCCCGAAATCCATCACCTTTATAGTCCCGTCCTTCATCAACATAATGTTTTGCAACTTTATGTCGCGATGGACAATTCCGCGGTCGTGTGCGTGTTGCAGGGCTTTGAGCACCTGTGTGATAAAGCTTATTGACTCTCTCCATGGCGTTTTGGGCTTGCTTTGTATGTATTCTGTGAGGTTTATCCCGTCTATATACTCCATCACAATGAATTGTTCATAATCAGAAAACCCAACATCGAAGATTTTAACAATATTAGGGTGTGACAATAAAGCAATGGCTTTAGACTCATTTCTGAAACGCCGCAAAAAGTCATCGCTTTCGGCAAGCTCGGTCTTTAAAATCTTGACGGCAACAGTGCGCCCTTCCACAATATCGCGCGCCCTGAATATGTCTGCCATTCCACCCACGCCAATGAGCTCCATGACCTCATATCTGCCGTCAAGCCGTCTGCCTATATAGTTCTCCATGTTATTTTCACCTCGCAATATTACTCCGCAACCGGCGGCCCGCCGGCTATATCTTAGCTATACAAACGCTGATATTGTCGTTGCCACCTTTGTTTAAGGCGTAGCTTATAAGTTTGTCGCATACTTTGTTTATAGGGTTATTCACTATAATATCTGCTATTTTTCCGTCATCACCGTATGAATGTAAGCCGTCTGAGCAAAACAGCAGAATACTGTCATTTTTCAATTCAAACTCAAAATAATCGGGGGTAATATAATCAGCTGCTCCAATCGCGCGGGTAATGCAGTTTCTGTCGGGGTGGGTGAGGCTTTCTTCTTCGGTTAGTTGACCGTCATCAATCAGTTTTCGGACATATGTATGGTCTCTTGTAATTTGTTGGATTTGCTCACCTGAAATGTGATACAGACGGCTGTCGCCCACATTCATAACGTGTATGCGCCGCGAAACGATGACTGCCCCAACGCAAGTCGTTCCCATTCCGCGCGCTGTGCTACTCTCGTGCGCTCTTCTGAAAACCAACGAATTTGCCCCATTAAATGCGGTTAACAAAAGGTTTTTTATGGCATTAGAATTAAGCTCACGCCGATAACCTTTCACCAAACGCTCTCTCAAAAAATCAATCGCCAACTGGCTGGCAAGGCTACCCTCGTTTTCGCCGCCCATTCCGTCACACAGCAAAACCCCAACGGCACCATCACCCAAAGGCCCAAACCAGACCCTATCTTGATTTTCTTCCCTCTTACACCCTATATCAGATTTTGAAAACAATTTCATTTTTTCAAACATGCCCTTTCTTGGCAATTGACAATGGACAATTGACAATTGACAATTATTGTGTCCGCTATCGCGGACGTTTTTAAAATTTTTAACCCGTCGCCAACGGCGACTCCACAATTGTCAATTGTACATTGTCAATTGTACATTGTCACAAGTTGCCCACATGCTGCTCCTATTTGTGCGCCGAGTGTTCGTCTTATGGTGGCGTTTAGACCGCCGTTAGTTAAAATTTGTTGAAAGCTTTTCACATTTTGACTTTTTGTGAACGTGCTGTTTGTCACTTTGTTAAGCCCGATTAAATTTATGTGTGAGTTAGAATGTTTTAAAAGCCCGATAAGAGCAAGTGCCGAATTTTCGTCATCGTTGACACCCTCGATAAGTGCGTATTCAAAGCTGATTCTTCTGCCTGTTTTCTTGAAATAATAAGCGCATGAACGCATAAGCCGCTCAATGTTATATTTTTTGTTGATTGGCATTATAGAGTTTCTTAAAGTGTCGTTTGCGGCGTGCAAAGAGATTGATAATGTCAGCGGAAACTTATATTCTGCCAATTGTTCTATTTCATCGCAAAGCCCACAGGTGGAGAGCGAGACATTCCTCAAACTCATATTTCTGCCATTCTTGTCAGAGAGTATTTTTAAAAAGCTAATAACGTTGTCAAAATTGTCTAACGGCTCGCCTATTCCCATAAGCACGACATTGCCGACCTGCCGACCGCTTATTACCTCGCTCTGATATAACTGCAAGAGCATTTCGCCGGGGGACAGATTGCGCACAAACCCATTGCTTCCCGAGGCGCAAAAACTGCAATTCATTTTGCACCCCACCTGAGTGGATATGCAAAGGCTGTTTGCGTGCTTATATTCCATCATGACGGTTTCAATTTTTTCGCCGTCCGACAACGCATATAGATATTTTACAGTATTATCAGTGTCGCAAACAAGTGTTTTTTGAAGATTTAGTGAATTTATATAAAAATTTGAGTCAAGTTTAGCTCTTAATTGTAAAGAAAGATTAGTCATTTGAGAAAAATTGACATTTCCACCACCTTGTGTGGCGGTGTGAAGCCACAAAAAAACCTGTTTAGCACGAAACTTCTCACAACCAAGCTTAGCCAATTCAACTTCAAGCTGTTCATAAGTCAGCGATAATATGTCCACAAGTTTAACCCCCTCGCCTAAACGTGTTCACAAAGAAACCGTCACCGCCTACGACATGGGGGAAGAAATTTCTACCCGATGTGTCATCAATCGACTTTATTCCTAACGGTATAATTACCGATGAGAATTCGGGGTTCGCCGCAATGAAGTTTTCAGCCACCTGTTCATTTTCGTCGGGGTTAAGTGTACAGGTTGAATAATACAGCGAGCCGCCCGGTTTAACATATTTCGCGGCGGTGTTGAGGATTGTCTTTTGCAGTTCGGGCAAACCCTTGTGCGAGTCGAGAGGCTTATATTTTATTTCAGGCTTTCGGCGGATTACCCCCAACCCCGAACAAGGAACATCGCATAACACGCGGTCAGCTAATTCAAGGGTGGGATTATAAACAGTCGCATCATTTTGACAAACCTCTATGTTTTCTAAACCCAAACGTTTGGCCCCTGCTTCTAAAAGCGACAGTTTGCCACCGTAAAGGTCACAAGCGACTAACTTTCCTGTGTTGTTCATATATTGCGAGACAGTGAACGTTTTGCCGCCCGGGGCAGCGCATAAGTCTAAGATTGTTTCGTGAAATGTCGGGCGAATAAGCTTACAACAAAGCTGTGAAGATATGTCTTGTACATGAAACAAGCCTTTCCTGAACGCGTTTGTTTCTTCTAACGACTTTTCGGCTTTCAGCCGCGATATTTCAAGGCAATCGCTCACCAAATCGTTTCTTACGGCATCTATGCCTTCTGATTTAAGCTGAGAAATGAGTTTTTCGGTGTTTGTTTTTTGCTGATTGACTTTGATATAAAGCGGCGGTCGCCCGAAAGAAGCTTCGAGAATTTTAACGGTTGTCGGCAAACCATACGCTTTTATCCACCGCTTGACAATCCATTTAGGGCAAGAATAGTTAATTGAAAGTGCCGCCTGTTCGTCTAACTGTGAGGTGTCGATGTTTTTTTCGTCACGTATGAAGTTTCTCAAAATCGCGTTGACAAACCCCGTTGAGTTTTCATGCGAAATGCTCACCGACTCGAAAACTGCCGCGCTGTCAGGCACAGAGTCCATATATAGCAGTTGATAAAGCCCCATTCTCAAGATGGCACGTGTTTTTATGTCAAGCTCATCAAATTCAATTTTTGAGTAATGTCTTATGAGATAATCAAGAGTCATGCGGCGTTCTAAAACACCATAGAAAATAGCAGTAGCGAACGCACGGTCACGCGCATCAAACTTTTGGCGCGAAAGGGCGTTGTCAAGTATTATATTTGAATATGAGCCGCTCTCGTCCATTCGCTCTAAAAGCGACAGCACTGTTAATCTTGGTGTCATGGTTTCAGATATGCCTTTCTACATTATCGTTCCTGCTTTAATTTTTCTGCCTCTTAAGAAATCAGCTGCGTTCATTCTTGATGCGCCTTCAAGCTGTATGTCGGTTAGTTTGAGGGTGTTCGAGTCGCCACAGATGACATTAAAGCCGTTAGTTTGTGCGAAATCTGCAATTTCTCCCGGTTTTCCGGGGCTTGCTTGTCCGAGTTCACTGAAAAATATTTTAAGCCTTTTGCCGTTCAAAAAAGTATAAGCCGTATGGCTCTCAGACAGGCCGCGAATTTTGTTGTATATTTTCACTGCAGGGTGCGTCCAGTCAATTTGGGTGTCTTTTTTGCTGAGCATTGGGGCATAGGTTGCTTGGGTTTCGTCTTGCGGCGTATAAACGGCAGTGTTATTTTCAAGGCTCTCAAGGGTTTTTAACAATAAATCCGCCCCTAACTTCATTAATATGTCATGCAAAGTGGCAAACTTCATGTCAAAGGGGACTTCAACTCGTGAAGAAAGAATCATGTCTCCGGTGTCTAAGCCTTCTGCCATCTTCATAATTGTGACACCGCTTTGGGTTTCGCCGTTGATAATGCAAGAATGTATGGGCGATGCCCCACGATAACGCGGTAATAATGAAGCGTGAATGTTTATACAACCATATCGCGGTATTTCAAGCACTTCGCGCGGCAGAATTTGCCCATAAGCGACAACAACTATACAATCGGGCTTAATTTCGTTTAAAAGTTCTGTAGTCTCGCGAAAACCCTCTCCCGTTTTTAATGAAACGGGTTGGTATACCGGAATTTCTTTTTCAATTGCTGACATTTTCACAGGGGACATTCCCACTTTCTGCCCACGATTTTTAGGTTTATCGGGGCGCGTGAACACCGCACACAGTTCATGAGCAGAGTCGGCAACAGCATCAAGTGAAGCAAGCGCGAACTCAGGCGTTCCCATAAAAACAATTTTCAAACTCTTAACCCCCACTATCCGCTTTTTCTCCGCGATATTTTTCTGTTTTCTTTGTGTTCTTCGACTTGGTCCGGGTCTACCATTTCTGCGGCTATGTCGGTGAAGAGAACGCCGTCAAGATGGTCGACTTCATGGCAAAGAGCAACAGCTAACATGTCGTCACCCTCAATGTTAATGGGCTTTCCGTAACGGTTTCTCGCTCTTATTTTTACCTTAAACGGGCGTTCAACATACCCCCACATTCCCGGGAGTGAAAGGCAACCCTCAAGTTGATATTGACTGCCCTTCTTTGCAAAAATCACTGGATTAACAAGCTCAATCAGCCCATCATCGGTGTCGATAATCGCTATGCGTTTCATAATACCCACCTGCGGTGCGGCAATCCCCACCCCACCTTGAGCGCGCAATGTCTCACACATATCGTCAAGAAGTGTCCACAGGCGGTCGTCAAAATGTTCAACCTCTCTTGCCTTTCTTCTAAGCATAATATCGCCCTGTGCTACTATGTTTCTCAGTGCCAACGCTATATTCCTCCTATAAAATTTCTCCGTTAATATCAACATAAATGCTTACATTCTTAAATAGTATGTCTTTATATGCCTTTCTTAATGCTTTTTCTAAAACTTCGCGAAAAGTTTTGCTGTTCTTGGTTTTTATAATCAGTTTTTGTCGGTGTTTCCCATTTATTAAGCCTGCCCCTATTTTTGTGGGCCCCAAAAGTCTTATCGGCATTTTTTGCCCGTCAAAAGTTGTGGCGAAAATTTCTATAAATCTTCTTGCCGCCAAATAGGCTTTCTCTTCGCTCAATGCTATAAATCCTATTAAAAATATGTCGCAAAGCGGCGGAAAAATCAACGACTTTCTGACCGCAATTTCTTGCTCATAGAATTCCTTATAGTTTTGAGATGCCGCTAATTCCAACACATAATGGTCGGGGGTGAAGGTTTGAAGATATGCCCTTCCTTTTTTCTCGCCACGCCCCGAACGCCCCACAACCTGAGTGATTAACGAGAACGTTCTCTCATAGCCCAAATAATCCCCTGCATAAAGCGACTTATCTATGTGCAGTATTCCTACTAATGTCACGTTCTCAAAGTCTAAGCCTTTTGCTATCATCTGCGTGCCCACCATTATGTCGAATTCTTTATTGCCGAACTTCTTAAAGTTAGTTTCGTATGCGCGTTTTGTCATTGTCGTATCGGCATCCATTCTCAGTATACGCGCACGAGGAAAATATGTTCTAAGCTCTTCTTCAATTCGCTGGGTTCCCGTTCCGCTTTGGCGTATAAACTTAGAGCGGCATTTCTCACATCTGTCCGGCATTGAACGTCTGAAACCGCAATAATGACATTGTAATGTGTTGTTCGCCTTATGGTATGTAAGCGATAATTCACAATTTTGACATTTGAGAACATCACCGCAGGCAATACAGTTGACAAATGTATGATAACCCCTTCGATTTAACAAGACCATCGACTGCTCTTCTCGCCTTAAGTTTTCATCAAGCTCTCGTAACAAAGCCATGCTGAAATTAAAACGATTATTTGGCTCTGCCTTCATGTCGATTATATAGACATCGGGTAATATCGCGCCCTGAAAGCGTTCCTCAAGCTCAAACAAGCGATATTGCCCCGTTTTTGCACGGTGATAACTATCAAGTGACGGTGTCGCCGACGCTAACAACAACAACGCGTTATGAAAAGTGGCTCTGTGTTTCGCCACGTCACGCGCATGGTAGCGTGGTGATTTATCAGACTTATAACTATGCTCGCCCTCTTCGTCAATTACAATTATTCCTATATCTTCAAGCGGCGAAAATACCGCGCTTCGGGTTCCGATAACTATTTTCGCGCTGCCCTCTTTAATTCGTTTATACTCATCTGCCCGTTGCCCTATTGAAAGCCCCGAATGAACTATTGCCACTTTGTCGCCGAACATTTCGGTGAAGTTGCCGGTCATTTGAGGGGTAAGCGCGATTTCGGGAACTAACAGCAAAGCCGTCTTGTTTATACTCAGAGTATATTCGATGAGTTTTATGAACACCATCGTCTTACCGCTTCCGGTTATGCCGCGCAACAAGGCGCGCGCGGATTTTCCCTGTGCTAACATATTCCGAAGGCCGTCATATGCCTGTTGTTGCGCGGCTGAGAGCTGCACTTGCGCGGGGTTCTTTTGCGGTGATGAAACGTCAACAACGGTGCGGCGCATTTCGTATTCGTATTCAATAAGCACATTCTTTTTAATTAAAGCATTTACTACCGCTGTCGTCACTGATGCGTTATAGCAGACTTCTTTGATTGACGCACTTTCACATTCCTCTAAAAATCTGAGTACTGCCCTCTGCTTAGGGGTAAGAGACGATGGCAAATCGCCCGGCGCGCCATCGGCAGCTAACTTCACCACGCGAACGACTTGAGAGCCGACTTTGTTTTTATAATTTTCACTTCTCTCAATCACGTTTTTCTTGATAAGAGCGTTGAAAACTTGGCTATCATCACTTTCAAGGCGCGAGATAAAACTATTTAACTCTTTTTGAGATTTAAGCTGTTTTAATTTTTCGGTAATATCTTTTTCTTTTTGGGAAAGAAGCAGCGAATTGTTTTCGTTATATGAGAACTGTGCAGTGGCGGCGACAACCGCCAACCCTGCCGGAAGTATTGATTTTACCGCATCAAAATATGTGCAAAAGGTGTTGTCTTTAAGCCATGTGGCGAGTTTCAGCTGTTCTTCGTTTAAAACAGGGGTGCTGTCAATTACGGCGGCTATGGTTTTCAGCTTATTCACCGTCTTTTCGTCTCCTATGTCGGGAATGTCACCTACCTCAAAGACCATGCCGATTAATTTTGAGACACCTCTTCCGAACGGCACTGACACCCTGACACCTCTCTTGACTTTTGTCGCAAGGGCTGACGGTATGAGGTAATAAAACAAAGAGTCGTAAGAATAAATCGCGCCCTCAACAGCAATTTCGGCGACTTGCGGCGCACGCGGCGGCAAATCACTTTCTTCTATCAGTTCTGTAGCATCGACGGTGGCAGACCGTGAACACGTATGTGCTATTTGCAATAGCTCACTCGCGGGTTCAACTTGAGTAGATGTTTTATCGTTCAATTTTTAAATCCTCTTATAGCGCGTGAATTTCTCGTTTTGTTGAGCATTTTTCTGCTCTTATAATAGCTTTAATATTCTCTGCCGCCTGTGTTAAATCATCGTTGACCACAGCATAGTCGTATTTCGGGACTTCGTTCAGTTCTTCTTTTGCACGGCGAATTCGGTTGGTGATTGCAAATTCATCCTCGGTTCCTCTTTCCCTCAAACGTCTTTCAAGCTCATCGAAAGAAGGCGGCAAAATGAAAATTAACACACATTCGGGGATTAATTTGCGGATATTTTCGGCTCCCTCAACCTCGATTTTAAGTACAACATCTAAACCGGCATCTAACTTTTCATAGACCGCCGCTTTCGGCGTGCCGTAATAATTGCCAACATATTCGGCATGTTCTAACAATTCGTTATTAAGCAGCATTTCTTTAAACCGCCCGTGGTTAACGAAAAAATAGTCCAAGCCGTCTTTCTCGCCCTCTCTAATCTGTCGTGTCGTGGCAGACACCGAGCGGTGAACATTTTCACACTCTCGATTAAGTAAATCCAAAACAGTGTCCTTCCCACATCCCGCAGGCGCAGACACAACAACCAAAAGCCCTTTACTCATTGCACTTCCTTCCTTGCCAGTTGTTCAAGCAGTCCTTCAATCCCTTTAGCGGACAAAATTACGTGACCTGAGTCCATTATGAAGACGGTCTTTGTTTTTTTTCCGCAGGTTGCATCAATCATCACGCCTTTTTCACGCGCAGCGACAATCACACGCTTTGTCGGCGCAGAGTCTGCTGTTATGACTGAAATAATCCGCCCCTTATTAATGACATTGCCATATCCTATATTAAGTATTTCCATTTTTTATACAGCCCTCTCTTATCAGCGTTACTTTCCTACCTAACAATTATACACAAAAAAAGTATGTTTGTCAAATCAAAAATTTAATCAAAATTTTAATTGTAAAAAGTTTCACACAATTCTCACTTGAAATATTAAATGTTTTGTGGTATAATTAATAGTATAATTTGTGTGGGAGGGTTATTTTTATGATAAAAAGGGCGATTTCTGCCGGCTTGGCAATAATCATTGTCACTAATATGTTCATGTTTACGGCGAACGCGAACACCGGCTCTTCAGAAAGTTTCGAGGCTTATGTAATTCGTCACCTTGAAGGAATGGCAAGCGAGATTGATATTACCGCTTATGCTGCGCGTGATAAAGCTTTGGCGGCTGATGCCCCATCGGCTTTTCTCAAAATCGTAACAGACAATCCACAACTTTTTCATGTTGAAACCAAAATAAGAACAAGCTTTAAAACAGAATCACGAAGTGGAAATATTGTGGAATATAAATACACAAATATTGAGTATAACATCAATAAAAATCAATTAGCCCTAAAGAAAAGAAGGTTTGACACCGCCGCTCAAAACGCGCTTAAAGTCGTTGACAATTCAATGAGCGATTTTGAAAAAGCACTTGCCCTGCATAACTATTTAGTTCTCAACATCGAATATGACACAACGAGACGAAAAGTTGACATACATAACGCATACGGTGCATTGGTTAACGGGGTTTCTGTATGTCAGGGTTATGCTATGGCGTATAAATATCTCTTGGGACTTTTGGGGATTGAGTCGGTAATGTTAGTCAGCGAGGCGATGGAACACGCCTGGAACTACGTCAAAATCGGAAGAAGCTGGTATCATGTTGATGTCACCTATGACGACCCACTTCTGCAAGGAAAAACCGACCAATACGGCAGGGTGAGCCATAAGCATTTCATGCTGTCTGATGCGGCAATACGAAAAATCGGGCATAGAGGGTGGAACACAGGGGGGCTTCCTGCGGCAAATTCGACAATCTATGACAACCTGTTTTTCAGAAACGCTGAAAGCAGCATGGTAAGATTGGGCGATTTGTGGTATTATATAGAATTTGATGAGAAAAATTCGTCACAATTAACAAATCTTGCTGATATTAATGCTCATAATTTTACTACAAAGCGAACACGCAAAATTCACACCATAAATTCAACCTGGTTTGTCGCGGGGACAAATAAAACTTCATGGTGGCAGGGAAATTATTCAAGCCTTGCCGCATATAACGGGCTGTTATATTTCAACGACAGCAACTCACTTTACAGCTTAAACCCCACAAACGGCGAGACGAAGAAACTACTCACCGTGAGAGAACAAGACGGCGCGATTTACGGTTTCACCATGAAAGAAAACGTAATAAGCTATGTAGTAAAACATTCCCCCGAGGCCCAGAACACAATAAAAAGAACACGCGCTTAACCGCCGGCGAGCCGCCGGTGGCAGAACGCCGAGTTGTCGGCAGAGGATTTGGTTTTTATGAAGTTTACTTCATTAAAATATAAAAATATACAATTATAAAGGAGAAGTTAAAATGTTAAAAAAAGTTACGTCCGTGGTGTTGATTATAAGCATTGTTTTCAGCATCTGTGTTATTCCGTCAAGTGCGGCAATCAGCACCAACCAGTCAATCGAAGCGTATATCAAAGCCCATCTGAGGACTTTTGAGCCCGATGTTGACGTTACCCATTATGTCAATAATCGGAACATGTCAATGGAAGACATCATGAACTCTTACATAGAGTTGGTTTATAACGACATGGAACTGTTCTATGTAAACATCAAGTCAAGAGTTCTGAGAGTCGGCACTAAGTATTTCATAACAGAAATCAACTACATCTGCACCCGCTCAGAGCTTGCTACAAAGCAAAGAGAAATGCGTAATGCGGCGGCTAAGGCATACGAACAAATTAACAACTCAATGTCTGAACCGGAAAAAATTCTTGCCCTCAACGAGTATATGATTTTGACAGTCGCCTACAACGATACTATTGTCAATAACCCGAACGGTTATGGCGCGTTAGTTGAAAGAGGGGCAACCTGTCAAGGTTATGCGCGTGGGCTTCAGTACCTTTTGTCTTACGGCAAATTTGAGAACCGCATCGTTCGCGAAATAAACGAAAGAATGAACCACTCATGGAACATCGTTAAAATCGGCAGTGACTGGTACCATGTTGACACAACTAAAGATGACCCCATTACCAACAGAATCGACAATTTCGGGCGAGTGGCACACAGATTTGTGTTGGCATCAGACACTCAACTGCCTAAAACCGATAACCGCCGTTGGGACAGAGCTTTTTATCCAAGAGCGACAAACACTCAATTCGACGCTGTTCCTTTTAGAGCATCGGTGAGAAGCCCGCTGATTAAATTCGGCGATTATTGGTACTACATCCAAAAAGACCCTAAAAGCCCGTCAAACAACAAAAACATAAAAAACAATCATAAAGATTACGCTAAAACCTACAACGACATAATTCAATACGACTTCAAAACCGGCGAGACAAAAAAAATCCACACCTATGAAGGCACGTGGTTCCGTTGGGGCACTGAAAACAATCGAACAAAACAGTGGTTCCCTGACAGTTTCGGCAGTCTTCAACACTACAACGGGCTTATGTATTACAACAGCAACAACTCGATTTTCAGTTTCGACCCTCACACAAAGAAAGAAACTAAAGTAGCCGACAAGCCGCGCAATGCAAGAGGTTATATCTACGGCATTTTCATTGAGGGGAATGTCCTTACCTATACTATAAGAGAGCGTGTGGGGACTAAAGACACGCTGCACACCATAGAGTTGCCGCGCGCCGCCTCAACAGCAATAAAACTCAGCAGACCCTCGATAAGCGGCAGAGCAGGGCGCACCGCAACAGTCACCGCTCAATTGGCAGGCTCACGCAGAGATTATATCTACTGGGCATCAGCCGACACCACTATAGCAACAGTAGATAAAGGCAAAATATCATTCAAAGCAAAAGGGCAAACCACAATAACAGCCTATACCTCAACGGGTAAACAAGCTACTATGACGGTTAGGGTCAGCTGACGGACAATTGACAATGTACAATTGACAATTGACAATTTTGGTGTCGCCTTGCGGCGACGGATTGTAGGGGACGGGCTTGCCCGTCCCTTCTCTTACAAACATCTGCAACTTTCGGTACGGGCAAGCCCGTCCCCTACAATTGTTCACCGCCCAACACATAAGTGCCGGGCGGTGGTTTTTAATATTAACTATATGTCCTTGACCAAATTTGGCTTCCATCTTGATTGAGGTATATGTAGACGACTTTGGGTTCTTTTATGCCATACATATTCATTGCGGAAATGAAGTCACGCGCTGCATCTTCTAAAGTAGCATCTTGTGTATCCAAGTGTTCTCTTGCCATGTCGTGGTCAACCTCTTCGAGGTAGGTGCAGGAGTATGTGAGGGTATCTCCTTCACCGGAGACAGTCATCGATAACCCCGCTGCTTCAACTTGGGATAACATAGCAGCATAATCTGCACTTGCGACAAGTTCCGTTGCAAAATCCTCTGCCGTTTTAGCCGCACAAGCGGTAAATGCGATTAAAGATGCCGTCACTAAAAACATTGCTAAAATTTTTCTTGCCATTAAAACTTTCCTCTTTTCTATAAATTTTTATAATTATAACAGATTATCCCAAAAAACGCAATAGCACAACGAAAAATTCCACGATATGTATATATCTCGGAATATATTTGTATAGTATATTTGTGTAATTTTAACAATAATTATCCCGTCCCGAATTATCCCGGCTCTTCCTCCTCCTCATACTCAATGACCGGCCAATATGCTTCAGGAGGGGTTGTTTCCGGTTCTTCGCTTTCGGGGTATTCTATTTCGGGTAGCTCGTTTTCTAAGGGAGAGCCGGAAGCTTCGAGCGGCGTTGTCGCCTCGGGCAGTGTTGTCGACTCGGGCGGCGTTGTCTCTTCGGGTTGCGTTTCCTCAGATTGCGTTTCTTCAGGCGTTATCGCTTCCGGCGGGTTTTGGTTGGGGATTGTTACGCTTCCGTCTGAGCTGTAGGATATAGAACTCTTTGAAATATAGTTTTGGATTCCCTTTATGATTGCTTCGACAATTCCGTCTTGGTGGCGGCTGTTTGCCATTGCCATAGCATCTTCCATGTTAGAAACGAACCCTGTTTCCACCAACACAGACGGAAAATCGTGCTGAAGTGTAACGTTAAAATAGGTATATTTCGCACCGCGATTTTTGTTCGCCTTGTCTTTATAAACATTGTTGGTGAAATAACTTGAAATGCTCGCCGAAATTTCGCGCGCAAGCGGTTGCGAAAACGGCGTGTAATAATACACTTCCGTCCCTCTCACGCTGTCGTCTCCTCCCACCTTGTTTGAGTGAATTGAGATAAACAAATCGCAGTTATATTGGCGTGCGGCGGCGGGCCGTAGCTTTGTCAGGATAAAGTTGCTCTCGGTTGTCAGCCGAACTGCCCTTGCGCCCATTGCTTTGAGACGTTGCTCAAGCTTTTTGGCAATAGCAAGGTTAACGTCAAACTCGATTACATGTCCGATTGCGCCCGGGTCAAATACTGTAGCACTTCTTCCGTAACCATGGCCGGGGTCGATTACAATATTCATATTCTGAATATTGTTTGTCAAAACGGGGAAGGTGAGCATAAGGTCGCCGTTTGAGTCATAAAAGGCGTTGTTTCCCGAATAAATCCCTGCTTGTCGCAGTCGTAAGACCATTCTGAACTTGGCGATTCCACCCTCGGTAATTTGCTCCCACCTACCTGCATCAAACACGAGATTCGACTCAAAGCCGGGTAATTTGGTTACGCTCGTGACATTATCAAATGTAATAAAAACATGACTTGCCGTGCTGAAATTCGTTATGGTATAATCCCCTGCCGCGGTGGTGTAATAATTTTGACCGACGACTTGAAGTTTATAAGAAGTTTTATAGTCAAGCCCGATTTTAAAATAACTCTTACCCCCCTGGGTTCCGCTGATTTTTACGACAAGGTTATTTTCACCTAAGCCCGTGTCGTCAAAAATTGCCACGTCAGTTGAATAGAATCTTTTGCCTGAAAGAGTCGTAACAAAGTCCGACTGCGTTCCCCTAAGATAGTCAAGCGTTCCTGCCGGGAGTTGCCCGAATTCGGGGTTAAATGCCGGGTCGGTTAACGTGCCTGCCGTTCGTCCGTCAAAAACGTGGGTGTTGTTTTCGAGAACGCGTATGTACTTCACCCGCTCATCGGCAGTCTTAAACGGCGAAATTGTCCCCACAACCTCACCAGTTCCCAAAGTGTCTTGGTCGAACATTTGTGTCCTCAACTGTTCGGGGGGGCGCGGCAGGGCGTTAACAATTACCGCCGCCCCGTTGAGCGTTCGTGAATAGCCTTGATATGTGGCGGTTACGCTGATTTTTCCTAAGTTCTGCTCGGTCTCTATAATTCCATCGGGGATTGTGTATCTGCCCGTGAATGTAATGTATGAGCTGTTGACATCCTCGTCACCGCCACCAACACCCTCTCTCAGAGCGACTGCTGTCCCGTTGACTGTTGCGGTTACACTCGCACCTTTATACGCCACAGCGGAAATGGCAAATGTCGTCCCACCGTCAACGCGCAAAATTCTTCCCTCTGAAATAGAAGGGTCAAGCTCTCTCATGGTTATGATTTTGCGTTCAATTTGATAGGTATAGGTTTTTGATTTATGGCGGATTGTAAATACGTTTCCTCCGATGTTAAGCGGGCATTCAAAATAGAAGTTTCCCGCTTCGTTGAGCTGTATTTTGCGGTTGTTAAAATAAACGTCAAAGTTTTCATCAAAACTCCCTGCAAAGTCAACCGTTTTTTCATATGTAGTAAACCTTAAATCTCGCGGCGAACGCATAATAAGTTCTTCGTCAAGCGTTTCCTCGTTGATGAGATTTTCAAAATATTTAGTAAGTGTTCCGGTTGAATTAAGCGGATTGCTGATTAATGACTGATAAGAGTTAAAAACACTGCCGTGATAAAATTGCGTTTCCTTTGCTCTTACAAGCTGTTTTAAAAGTTGGTCTTCTGCTCCCCAACCCGGTTCAGACGTTCCTATTTTTTCATTATAATGAATTATATACATGGGTGTGTCGTTTTTAGCGCAAACCTCACTCCACCAACCTGCCACATCACTAAATCCTAAAGCACTGTCGTCAATTGAGCCGTATGAGCGCAACATCAAAAAGTCAACATAACCGTTTTCGACATATTTTTTAGTATCGCTGAAACCGTCATACAGTGCCTGCACAACGTCGTTTGTGTATGAGCCTTTTTCATTGTCCGCGCTGTTCGCCCAAACATCGTTGAGCATGATTCCCACGGGAATTGAATTGTCGGTGAACCGCACAATTCCCCCTGCTGTTTCAAACAGATATTCAGTGCTGTCATAAAGCCAATTCTCAAACCCTATGCCCGCGCCGTTTCTCATATAACGCCCGTAACTTTCAGCACTTTTGTTGTTATAATAATCGTCTAAAATAATTCCGTCAGGTGAATATTTAATGGTAAAACGATGAATTTGCGAGACCACTTTATTAATTGCCTCGGCGGTGTCGGCACTGCCGTTTAACCCTTCATTTATGTCATATACGAGAAAAACGTTAAAATACCGCGCTCTTGCTTTGTCAATGACAAGCTGAGTCAAGTCGGTTTTCCCGGTATTGTTCATGTCAAGGTCATAATAAAGCTCATTTTGAAAAGAGGTGTTCAAAACAACAGTATTCAGCCCAATCTCAGAGAGTTCAGCCAAAATTTCATCAATTTGAAGCGAAGCACGCACCTCATCATCAACCGAAAAATCCTTATCCGGCGTTATAATTGCCCCCCTCATATTATCCGGCAAGTTGAGCATTGAAAAATAAGTCTGCTCAACCTCAGGGTAATCGCCAACAGAATCATCAGCCACCACAGAGGGTTCGGTCTCATAGAAAACAAAAGCAGAAACCGGAAAAACCCACGCACTAAACATTACAACCAAAAATAAAGCAATAAATTTTTTAAACATCTTAAATCCTTTCATTAAAGTAACATCAAGTTATCGTACATAAAATCTGTCTAAGCCGTAACACAACATCAATGCTGTGCCGCCCTTTAATATAAAATCAGCTGACTTTTTATTAAAAAACGATACTAATGATTTAATTATTTCATTATGTCTGTGTTGCCATTTTTTCAACTTCAGCATACGCCAACGCTCCTCTTATAATTCAGCCAATCGAGTTTATATTCGCTCTCTATAAAACGGTCAATTTCTTTCCAATTCTTTAAGCCGGACAGTTTAAGAGCTTTGTTCATTAACTCGTTGGTATATTTTTCGTTGTCTATATAATTGACTCTCATGCCTTGTGCTACTGCGAAATTGCCCTTCTCCATTAAATCCAACAACGCTCTTAAAGTGTTGGCGATATAATGAATTCCTTCGTTTTCGGGAACGTGTTCGCACAACTCTATTCCGTATTCGCCAAATATACTACCCTCTGTATCTGCCATGTTCGGCTTGTCCCATTGAATCGCCGATTGATGCCAATCTCCCGACGTTTCAAGCGAACAATTCAAATTCAAAGCATGTATTCCGGTTATATATTTCATTTCAAGAAAGTCCTCCATTGTCACAACTGCCAATCATTCGTAATGTGTCCACATACTTATAACCTTGACAATTCCCTCATAAACATTTCCGTCATCGTCTTTAGCGTTATTCACGTTTGGAAGTATGCTGTATAGAAAGCGATGTTGACGACTTATGCGCCGAGAATAAGCACCTTTCAAATCGCCTGTAAGCTTTTCAAAGCCTTGTGTCTTCTCATATGGGTTTTTACGAACTGTGCGTAATATTGCAACAACTTTTGGTTTTAACCCTGCACGCTCAATCTTTTCAGCATCTTTACGTGCTTGTTTCACAAAGAAAACATCATACATCTGCCCATACCTCTGACAAATGAACGCACTCCGACAGCGGCGTGTTTAGCCCCTCTTTAATTTTATTGTTCATACCCGGAACAGAAGCCATGTATTCCGTGTCATTTTCATACAACCCGAAACTGTATTTTTGAAAAGATATAAATTCAATCACTCTTTCAAGTGCGGCTTCGGGCAGGGTGTCAATTTGGTTTTTAGCATAATCGCGGCTACTCATCTGAATTAGCCCCCCTTATATTAGCAATCTCCGCCTGAACGGCGGCTGATTGTGATTCTGTTCCGAACAAATATGAATAGCTGAAAAAACTGACACCTACGTTGCTTTGATTGGCAACAGTAAGTTGTCTTGATATTATGTTTGAATTTTTCTGCCACTCGTCTTTGCCCTCGCCTGCCCACGTGTCCTCTTTTCCCGCTTTGTAGACAGCCAATCCTGCTATAAGCTTAACCCCCGAGTTCCGTGTCATGTTTACCCAACGCGCAAGACATTCCTCAAAAGGTTGAGCTTGATTTTTGAAACCGTAATAAATTTGCGGCAGAATATAGTCGCAATAGTCGGTGTTCGCGCTCCATAAATTTACATCTGCGTAGAGATGGTTAATGTTGTTTTCAACACTGCCTTGTGGGCTGATTCCGAAAAGTGTGGAGTTATTAGCCCTCTTAATGCTTTGGTTGAGTGAGAGGACGACTTTATTTATGTTGTCAAAACGAAAATCAGTGCGTGAGTCAAAACTGCTTGCGTTAAAGGCAATGCTGTCGAAAGAACTGTCGGTTGTGGGGTAGAAATAATCGTCTATATGAATCCCGTCAACATCATAAGCGGCAACAATCTCAGCCGCCCCATCAGCAATAAGCTTGCGCACAGGCTCATAAGCCGGGTTGAGATACCACATATCGCCGACCTTTACTATATAATCGCCCCTTCGCGCGCCGTTATACCATTCGCCGATTTTATATTTATCAGAAAGCTTTATCATATCGGCATCACGACTTAAACGCAAAGGGTTGAGCCAAGCGTGAAAAGAAATATTGCGTTTGCGCGCCTCTTCAAGCATAATCTCTAATGGGTCGAAATCGGGCGCAGTCGCAATATTGCCGCTTGCATATTTAGACCACGGGAACAACTCTGATTTATAAATTGCATCTCCGAAAGGGCGAACGTGAACATAAACGGTGTTAATCCCAAACCGTGCGCAATTGTCCATCATCTGTGAAAAACCCGTGCGAAACGCGCTCTCACTCTTGCCCATGAGAACCGAACCCAACTCAATATAAGAAATCCAAACGCCCCTAACCATGTCGTGGTTAAGCGTTCGGTATGTATTCGTACCGCTGTTATTTGAAACCGGCATCACAGAAGTAGTCGCCGCTTGTGTCGCCGAAGTTTCAATTCTTCTTGTTGTTTTTGGAATTTCTACTGCTGACTGTGAGGTTCGCGCTGTTGAGGTTACGCTGCTTTTTTGTGGGGAAGTGGTTGAAGTCGGTCTTGAAGAAACTTCGGAATTTCTTGAAGTCGTTGAAGCAGTTGAAGCAGACGAAGCAGACGAGCTTCGTGAAGCCGTTGTTTCTCGTGTTCGCTGTGGGGTGGTTGTCCGATTTGTGACGGGCGAAGTCGTCACTTGAGCGGCAGAGGTGACAGGCAGAGGTATTCCGCTGTAATTCTCAGCATTCAAAAGTTGTGTCGATTCAGCGGCAGAGCAAGCGGAAAGCAAAACACTCGCAATAACGACAATAACTGTTAAACTTCTTCTCATTTTCTTAAAACACGTCCTTTCAATTTAAAACTTTGTGACATTCAATAATATTATATCACCTTTTATCAGATTAGTCAACCGGCGCGCCGATGGCAGAATTAAAATTTTAAAAAATTTTTATTGTTGACTTGTTTTGCGAAATATGTTATGATGTATATATTATATTTAATATATTTAAGTGAAAGGTGATGTCTGAAAATATGGGATTTAATATTGCACAAAAGATTATCTCAAGCCACTTAGTAAGCGGCGAAATGGTGAAGGGAAAAGAAATCGGCTTAAAAATCGACCAAACGCTTACTCAAGATGCAACGGGAACAATGGCTTACCTCCAGTTTGAAGCAATGGGCGTTGCAAGGGTTAAAACCGAACGCTCAGTCGCTTATATTGACCACAACACATTACAAACAGGCTTTGAAAATGCCGACGACCACCGCTTTATCGGGAGTGTCGCCAAAAAACACGGGATTTGGTTCTCACGTCCGGGCAACGGCATTTGTCATCAAGTTCATCTCGAACGCTTCGGGAAACCGGGTAAAACCCTCATCGGCTCCGACAGCCACACCCCCACCGCAGGGGGTTTGGGCATGTTAGCTATAGGTGCGGGCGGCTTAGATGCGGCAGTCGCTATGGGCGGCGGTGCATACTACATAACTATGCCCGAGGTTTTAAAAATAAACCTTAGCGGAAAACTTTCAGATTGGGTCAGCGCGAAGGATGTAATTTTATACATTTTGAAGAAACTTTCAGTCAAAGGCGGTGTCGGAAAGATTCTTGAATACGGGGGAGAAGGGATTAAAAGTTTGTCTGTTCCCGAGCGCGCTACGATTACTAATATGGGGGCTGAGTTGGGCGCGACCACTTCTGTTTTTCCCGCTGATGACATTACCCTTGAATTTTTAAAAGCACAAGGCAGAGCAGAAGATTTTGTCGAACTGCTTGCCGACAACGATGCTGTTTATGACGGGCAGTTGGATATAGAACTCGGTGAGTTAATTCCCCTTGCCGCTTGTCCTCACAGCCCCGATAATGTCAAATCGCTCTCTGAAATAGGGGAAATAAAAATAGACCAGGTCTGCATAGGCTCCTGCACTAACTCGTCTTATCGCGACCTCATGATTGTGAGCAAGGTTTTAAAAGGCAAGACCGTTCACCCCGACGTTGACTTGTCAATCGCCCCGGGGAGCAAACAGGTTTTCAACATGCTCGCCGCCAACGGGGCATTAGCCGACCTCATCGGCGCGGGTGCGCGAATACTCGAAAGCACTTGCGGCCCTTGTATAGGCATGGGGCAATCCCCCGGTTCGCGCGGCGTTTCGCTCAGGACATTCAACCGAAATTTTGAAGGAAGAAGCGGAACCAAAGATGCGCAAGTTTATCTTCTATCGCCTGAAATTGCCGTTGTATCGGCATTAACCGGCAAACTCACCGACCCACGCACATTAGGAACTATGCCCGTAATTGAACAACCTAAAGCGTTTTTGCACAACGATAACATGGTGACTTCCCCTGCCGATGAAAGCCTTGCGGCTTCTCTCGAAATCCAACGCGGCCCCAACATCAAGCCGTTTCCGATTAATTCACCGTTACCCGATGACATTAAGGCTTGCGTTGTCTTGAAAGTAGGCGATAACATTACTACAGACCACATCGCCCCCGCCGGGGCAAAGGTATTGCCGTTGCGCTCTAACATTCCGGCAATAAGCGAATTTTGCTTTACACCTTGCGACCCGCTCTTCCCCGAACGCGCCAAACAAGCGAAAAGCGGCCTGATTATCGGCGGAACAAACTACGGGCAGGGTTCTTCAAGAGAGCACGCCGCGCTTTGCCCACTCTATTTGGGAATTAAAGCGATTATCTGTGTGTCGTTCGCCAGAATTCACCGTCAAAACCTGATTAACAACGGCATTATTCCATTAGTGTTTAAAAACGCCGCCGATTATGAAAAAATCGAACAAGGCGTTAGTTTAGAGCTAAACGGAATAAAACAAGCGATTAAAGAAAACCTTCCAATCTTTATCAATAACCCCGAAAGCGGCGAAAAATATGAACTGCTGTGCGAACTATCAGAGCGCGGCAGAAAGATTCTGCTTGCGGGAGGACTGCTTAATTCGGTTAAAAGTTGAGAGCTGTGAATGGAGAGCGGAGAGCGGAAAATGTCAAATTTAAGTAACCAAATATACTACGATTATGCCGTGGACTCAAACGGGAAAGCGCGTTTGTCTGAGTTTAAGTATGGGAATAGAGAAACCGGTGAATACTTTTGTGAAATGGACGAAAACGGTGAACTGCGCTGGAATAAATTCGCCCCGAACGAATTTGTGTTTGATGTAATGTCAAACGAATTTGAGCGATTACAGTCCGAGGCAATCATGACTCTTTACGGTGTACAACAAGAGTTTAAAGCCCCGTTAGTGCAGTTGCCGATTGACGATTTATAGGACAGAACAGTATTTGTGAAAGGGCATGTCTGAAAAATGGTTTTTAAATGTGGCAATATTGATGTGGTGGATTTGACTACCGGCGATGTTTTAAACAGAAATTTGCTTCCCGTTTATTCGTGGAATGTGGAAGATGTTCTTAAATATCTACAGCGGCGGGTTTACGCACGGACTAACACTACAGCAAGAATCATTGAAAACCGTGATTTTCAGCAAGACGAACACGAAAAGGCTTTTAAGTTGGGCTTGTCTGACAGTTATTGGGTTTCAAATGACAAAGACTTAAAATTTGAAGACATATCGCCTTATTATCATCCGTTTAATACTTTAGATTTTGTTCGCGGTTTCACCTCTCCGACATTACGATTAGCCGGCAGTTTCGACAAAGAATGGCAAAAAAGAGGAAACACCACCTATATAGTTAAAAAGCAACCCGATTCATCAGCGCAATTAGAAACACACGCCTCTGCTTTAGCGGCAAAGCTTGGAGTCGGGGATAAGAAAACCGTTTTATACGGCGGTCAGGTTTTCGGGCAGGGAACAACTTATATTCCCAACATAAGTTGCCCGGATAATATGCTTTTAGATTTCGGCTCAGTTCTCGGCATGGAGTGTCTGCATAACGGGTTCAATCCGGTTGAAGTTCAACAGCTTTATTCTCAAGTGGGGTTTTGCGAAATTACACAAACATATATATTACCAATCAGCCTGTTTGACATGATTATCGGCAATTCAGACCGTAAAGACAATCCCGGCAACTGGGGGTTTTTCAAAAACTCGAAAACGGGAGAAACAACTACAGCCCCTGCATATGATTTTAACTTAGCAAATATAACAAGAATGTCTGAAAAATATTTTTCACAGCGGTTAGAATTATTAGACACACTGAATTTGTGTCCAAAAGCTTTTAGCATATTAAGCGAGTGGAAGGACACGGTATATACCTTTTGCGATAAGCGTGAATTATCAAGTTGGAAACAAAATTTTGAGTGCATTTATACAGCGATTAAAAAATTTTAAAATTAAAATAAGGAGCGTTATTATGGAAAAAATCAAAATGCAAACACCATTAGTTGAAATGGACGGCGATGAAATGACTCGCGTAATTTGGAAAATGCTCAAAGAAATTCTGATTACGCCTTACGTTGAACTAAACAGCGAATACTATGATTTGGGGTTGGAAAGCCGCAACGACACCGATGACAAAATTACAGTTGACTCGGCAAACGCCGCAAAAAAATACGGAGTTGCCGTAAAATGCGCTACCATTACACCCAACGCGCAACGCATGAGTGAGTTTAAACTAAAACAAATGTATAAATCGCCCAACGCGACTATCCGCGCCATTCTTGACGGCACGGTTTTTCGCGCCCCGATAATCGTTAACGGGATAACTCCACTCATTCCAGGGTGGAAGAAGCCGATTACAATCGCGCGGCACGCTTACGGTGATGTTTACAAAAACGCCGAACATAAAATGCCAAAAGGTTCAAAAGCCGAACTTTTGTTAACCGACAAAGACGGAAACCAAACCAAAACCTTAATCCACGACTTTTCAGGTTCAGCCGGAATCGTTCAAGGGCAACACAACCTTGACAGCAGCATAGAAAGTTTTGCCCGTTCTTGTTTCAACTTCGGCTTAGACACGAAACAAAGCGTGTGGTTCTCGACAAAAGACACTATTTCAAAGCAATATGACCACCATTTTAAAGACATATTTGAGGCTATTTTTGAAAAAGAATATAAAGCCCAATTTAATAGTGCCGGGATTGAGTATTTCTATACTTTGATAGACGATGCCGTGGCAAGAGTCATTCGTTCTGACGGAGGTTATATTTGGGCTTGCAAGAACTATGACGGCGACGTAATGTCTGACATGGTAGCAACAGCGTTCGGAAGCTTAGGCATGATGAGTTCGGTTTTAGTCTCGCCCGATGGGGTTTATGAGTATGAGGCCGCCCACGGAACAGTCACTCGCCATTATTACAAGCATCTTAAAGGTGAAGAAACCTCAACAAATTCAGTCGCAACGATTTTCGCATGGAGTGGGGCTTTGAAGAAACGCGGCGAGTTAGACAAAAACGAAGCACTTGTAAAGTTCGCCGAAAACTTAGAAAAAGCAACCATTAAAACCATAGAAGACGGCGTTATGACAGGCGACTTGTTTACTATTTCAAACCTTAATAACAAACGCAAAGTTAATACAGAGGAGTTTTTGAAAGAAGTTGGGAGTAGACTGATGAACGGTTGACAATTGACAGTTGAGAGTTGATAGTTATAAAGGCGAACACTTTTCAAGTGTTCGCCTGTTTTTTTAAAAAAAATATTGAAGTTTGTTTTAAAATATGATATAATTAATAAAAACACACAATACATAAGGAGGATAAACCCATGCCCAACATAATCAAACTAAAACTCGACATCGTATTCAAAAAAACCTTCACCGAGAATGACGACTTGCTGAAGTTCATGTTAATGCACTTGCTCAACCTATCATCAATCACAAAAATAGTAATCAAAAGCTCTGAACTTCTTCCCGATGGCATAAACGGAAAATTTGTCAGAATGGACCTAAACTTAGAAGCAGACGGCAAACTAATCAACGTTGAAATGCAGTACGGAATCGATGCGAATTACAAAGACAGGGCGTTGCTCTACTGGTCGCGATTATACAGCAGCGGAGCGAAAAGCGGCAAAAGCTACAGCGAAATACCCCCAAGCATAAGCATTAACATAATAAATCAAAATCTTTTCGATTGTAAAGAGTACCACTCGCACTTTACAGTAATGGAAAAGAACAGACACGAAACATTATCAAACAAGTGCGAAATTCATTTCTTTGAGCTTAAAAAAATAGGCAAAACCTTGAACGTAGACGATAAAGCCGAGCTTTGGCTGAAACTTATAAACGCTGAAACACAGGAGGAATTAGATATGTTAGAACAAACAGGCATAGCCCCGATTCAAAACGCAGTGCAGGTAATCCGCGACATGAGCGCGGACACGCAAATGCAAGAATTCGCACGTATGCGCGAAGAAGCTTTGATTAACGAGTGGCTTATAGAGGGCGCGAGAAGAAAGGATATGGAAAAGTGGGAAGAGTTGAAAAAATGGAGAGATGACTTAGAAAGCGATATAGCGGCAGGTAGAGAAAGAGGTATACCAATAGAAATAGAAAGAGGTATACAAAAGGGTATACAGAGAGGCAGAGAAGAAGGCGCAGAAGGGATATTAAATTTATTAAGAGAAAGAGGGATGTCTGAGGCTGAAATTAAGGAATTGATGAGGGGTATGCGGAATTAGATATGTTAGAACAAACAGGCGGCATGTCCGATGAAGAAATCAACAAATATTTGCAGTAGAAAGGAACAACCCATGAAAAAACTAAAAGCAACCATCTTAGCACTAAGCCTGATGGTAGGGCTAACCCCCGGCGTGACTTTAAACGTCGCCGCGGCGAGTTTTGGCGCTAACATTGACATGAGCGACACTAACCCACCGTCAAGCGGCACGGGCTGGACATTCTCAAACGATGTATACACAATTAGCGGCAATGTGACTGTCACAGGCAATAATGGAGAAACTAAACGGCGGCTTGCTGTCGCCGCAAACGTAACAGCAAGCATAACGCTCAACAATGCCACTATCGAGGTTGAGCCCATTGGAGTTGGGGGTGAACCCTCACTGTTATTGGGCAACAACGCTAATCTGACACTAAACATCGTGGGGACAAACACCCTTATCGGAAACGTCGCACCGGGTATAAACGTGCCCTTTGGCACCACACTTGTAATAGGTGGAACCGGGAGTTTGACGGCGGAAGGTCTTACGAGCGCGGGTATTGGCGGTAATTACAACCAACACTGCGGAACAGTTATAATCAACAGCGGCACTGTCACCGCAATAGGCAGAGATGCTAATGTCGGTGTCGGCGCGGGCATCGGCGGTGGCGGCAACAGCGGAAACGGCGGCAACGTTATAATCAATGGCGGCACGGTTACGGCAACAGGCGGAAATACCCCCGGGCTGATGCTTGGCGCGGCAGGCATCGGCGGTGGGTGCACCGGCGGCACAGGCGGAACGGTGACCATTAATGGTGGCACGGTGACAGCCATCGGGGGCACCGGCGCGCCGGGCATTGGCTCGGGACCGAGTCAGCACATTACCGGAAATTTAATTATGAACGGCAACGCCACTGTTTTCACGAACACTTTGACAGGTTCAAGTGAATATTATAACTTGCGAACAAATACAGCCGGCGTTACACTTGGAATATTATTCGAGGGTAATCGTGGTGTTGTTTATGGGAATGTCTCGCTTTCTCAAAATATAACAATCCCGGACGAACACACGCTAACCGTAATGCCCGGTTCAACTTTAACAATAAATTCCGGTAGAAAGCTCACAAATAACGGCATAGTTGATAACTATGGCACAATAAACCACGGCGGCACATACGGTGAATGGGCTGGAAACCCCTATAATAGCCTTGTTTATGTACCGAGTTCTGAAATTAATTTATCTGCTCCCCCTGATGTCAATTTTGGCGATGGGTGGGAATTCTCAGCGAATGTATACACAATTCTTGACGGCGCGAATGTAACTGTCACGGGCAATAGTAGAACCAGTCAACGGCGGCTTGCTGTCGCCGCAAACGCAGCAGCAAACATAACGCTCAATAATGTCACTATCACTGATTTAGGCTTAAGTCAAACCCCGTTGGAATTGTTAAATAACACTAATGTGACACTAACCATCGAGGGTATGAGCCGTCTTACAGCAAACGGCTCTGCCGGAATACTTGTTCCTGCTACCGCCACGCTCACCATTGAGGGGACCGGTGACCTGGCGGTAAGGGGTGGTAACTCTTGCGCAGGTATAGGGGGGACAACCAACGTGAGGAGCGGCACAATTAACATAAACAACGGTGCTATCGATACCAAAGGCGGAGACGGCAGGGACGACGGAGCCGGAGCCGGAGCCGGTATAGGCGGCGGAGGAGGTGGCGCAGATACTGGACTCGCCGGCAATATCAATATCAGCGGCGGCAATGTTACGGCAACAGGCGGCAGCACCGGCAATACCGGCGGCGCACCGGGTATAGGGGCCGGCGAACGCTTTGCTGCGGATTTTAACCCCCCGATTACGATAAGTTTAAGCGGCGGCATGATTACAGCTAAAGGCGGTGTAAATGCGGCATGCATTGGGCGTGGTTCACTTGCTACAGGCGGCTCCGGCGATTCTGACCTTAAGTTAAATATGAGCGGCAACGCCGTTGTGTACGTGTTATCTTTGGCTAACGGACACAACATACGAATAAACACAACCGAGGTAACCCAAGGCATACTGTTTGAAGGCACAAGCGGCACGGTGTATGGCAATGCAAGTTTAACGCATAATTTAATGCTGCCAAATACAAATACGCTGACGATTCCTTCAAATAAGTCATTGACCGTGATAGACGGTATAATGCTGACGAACTTTAGCACGATTTCAAACGATGGCACAATCACCAATGCAGGCACAATCAACGGCAGTGGCACAATCACTAACAACGGCGAGATTAACTGTTTAACAGGGGAAATATCAAACACGGTGAATGGAAACAAAGCAAACATTATCGGCATTGTCTTTCCGATGGATTTGACAGCTCTTATCGGGGAGCGTTTATCGGATATCGACCTCTCGAAGAATGTCCCACCTTTTGGTTCGTTTGAGTGGGTAACGCCAACTGCTTTCGCCGGAGAGACTCTCGGGTTCCACCCCCATGCTATGCGGTTGAGCTTTGCTAATTCCACCAACTATAACAACGAAGAAACCGTTGAGGTTAAGGTGGTGGGGCTTATAAGCGACGCAGACGTAAACGTAACAGGCAGTTACACATATAACGGCACGGCAATCACCCCCAACGAAGATGAAGTTGAGGTTTTATTTGAAGACGAACCCCTTGAACACACAAAGGATTATACGATTTTGCCTACAAATAACATAAACGCCGGATTTGTTATATTTACTATTGAAGGCGCGGGTTTATATATCGGCAAGTTATCGGTGCCGTATGAAATTAAGAAAGCTGATTTTGTTGTGGGGGACTTTGTTTATACAGAGCCGCCGAACCTTATTGAAGACGGAAACGCTAAAACGGCTACAGTTGTTTTCAACCCGGAGACCTCGAGCGGCAAGTCGGGCTACGGAGATTTGAGCGTGCCTTCATACATCGGCACAGGCGACACAAACTATCCGAAAAGCACAGTTGCGCCGTTGCTTGCCGGGCAGTATGATGTTTTGATAAGCACCACAGGCGCGACTAACTTCAATAACGCTGATGATTTGGTTGTGGGCAGTTTTGCGATTGTCTTAGCTTGCGGCGGCAACCACACCACGGAGAATCAGGAGGAAGTCGACGCGGATTGCACAATAGACCTCGTGTGCATTTGCGGTTATGTACTCGAAGAGGGTAAAGAAGAACACACCTCCGACAACGCACAAGACGATGATTGCGAACTGCCTAATACCTGCACGTTTTGCCCTGTTGTTATAGACACCGGAAAAAGCCACGTATCCGACAACGCACAAGACGATGATTGCGAACAGCCTAATACCTGCACGTTTTGCCCTGTTGTTATAGACACTGAAAAAAGCCACGAACCGAACACGCCTATAGATTGCACAGACTGCAAAAATTGTGAAAAAACTCTTGCCGTTTCTTGCACAACCACCCCGAAATGCGCGGCTTGCCAAACAGCTTGCGAACACACAGACAGAAACGGCGACAACTGCGAAAATTGCGACGATTGCGGCGCGACAGGATTAGCACGGGCTTGCACAAGTGAAAATCCGTGTACATTCCACTATACACCGCCCGAATTCAAACCCTGCGGCCCCGATTGCAAAGGCGAAGGCAAATGTGACGAGCCGTGCATTCCGGACGATTTTAATCCCTGCGGTGAATACTGCAAAGGCTTCGTGAACTGTGACGAGCCGTGTGTGTTTTTAATCGGCGACACTAACCGCGATGGCAGAATAAATATAGCTGACTTGACTTATCTCAAACTGC
>WRLV01000022.1 GCA_009777445.1 Oscillospiraceae bacterium
TTTCAAACATTAAGTCAAAAGCCAAAATACATAACAGAGAGGAGTTGGATAAAGTTATGGATAACGTTGTACAAAGAAAATACTATTTTAAACAGCTTGAGTGGTTGGATGAGGGTAGGCAGGAAGGCATGCAAAAAGGCATGGAAAAAGGCATACAAAAAGGCATAACAGTGGGCATAGAAAAAGGCATACAAACAATCATCGAAAAGCTTAAACAAGGCGGCATGTCCGAGCAAGAGATTGAAAAACTCTTAAGCTAACCTAAAATCGTAGAGTACGGGCAAGTTCGTACCGCAACCAATGTCGCACACCCGTAGGGTACGGGCAGGGTTCGTACCGCAAATTTGCAGATGTTTATAGGCTACGGGGCGGGCTCTGCCCGCCCTCTACATTGTCCACCACGAATTATACACCGCCCAACAAAAACTGCAGAACGGCGTATAATTTTCGGTATTCATTCGGGACGGGCAAGCCCGTCCCCTACATAACTATCAACTCTCAACTGTCAACTGTCAACTGTCTCCGCACCCCGCACAGCTTGAACACCCTGAGCCGCACCCTGTTGAGGGTTCGCAGGTTTCGGGGTCGGCACCGTCACAACACATTGAAATAATGCCGTTGACTTGACGGATTAGCTCATCAACCTCTGCTTTGGCAACGGTGAATGCCGCCATATTTTCGTTGCTCATGATTGCACGATATTGCTCTTGCATATTTTGATTGAGTTCGTCAATTTTTGATTGCTCTTTCTCTTCTTTGCTTAATTGCGCTTGAAGGTTTTGTTTTGTCAGATTAAACTCGCCTATCAGGTTTTGAAGCTCTTCATCGCCATCGTTGTTGAGTTTTGCGTTGTTGTAGGCGATGAATCGATTGTCAATTTGAATCGCCTTGCCTAATTCTCTTGCTGCTTTAATTGCATCCATGTTATAAAATCTCCTCTCCTATTAACGCCCATTTGAGCGCGCTTGTGACCTTGACATTGGCAAATTTGCCTATTTTCTCTTCATTCGCACACGCTTTGTCGGCGCGGGCGAAATCGACAATTAAATTGTTTGAGCTTTTTCCGCTCAACAAATTACTGTTGCTTCTGCCGTTTTCTGAGCAAAAAACTCTCACGGTTTTACCGATATATTTTTTCAGTGCCGCATCACCGATTTTTGATTGAACGTCTAAAAGCTCTCTAAACCAAATACCCTTTTGCTCATCGCTTATATAATCGGGGAATGTCGCAGCTTTAGTCCCGGGGCGTTTGCTGTAGATAAAGGTGTAGGCGGAATCAAACTTAAGCTGCTCCATAAGCGCGAGTGTTTCTTTAAAGTCGTCATATTCTTCACCCGGAAAGCCCACAATTATGTCGGTGGTGAGGGACAGCCCACTGATTTGTTCCTTTGCGTACTCACAAAGCTCAATATACTGCTCACGGGTGTAGCCCCTGTTCATGAGTTTTAAAATCCTGTTGCTTCCGGATTGAACCGGAAGGTGAAGATGGCGCGAGATTTTAGTGCTGTTCGCTATAGTGTCAATCAGCTCTTTAGTGCAGTCTTTCGGGTGAGATGTCATGAAGTTGACAATAAACTCGCCGTCTATAACATCAATCATTTTGAGCAATTCGCTAAAGCTTTCTCCATTTGTCTTGCCGTATGAATTTACGTTTTGCCCGAGCAACAAAAATTCGCGGCAACCATCTGAATAGAAATCTTTCAGCTCTTTAATAATCGCGCTTGCAGGGCGAGAACGTTCGCGCCCTCTGACATAAGGGACAATGCAATAGGTGCAATAATTATCACAGCCGTACATAATCGAGATGTTTGCCTTATATTTGCTGTCACGAATGGTAGGAATGTCTTCAGCTATTTCTTCTCCGGCATCGCCGATGACAACACCGCGTGAATTTTGCTCTAACAGCGCGGACAATGAGTTGAGCTGGTTTGTGCCTATGACCAAATCAATAAACGGGAACGTTTTCTTTAATTTTTCGGCAACATCACGTTGTTGAGTAAGACAGCCGCTGATTATAATTTTTAAGTCTTTGTTTTTGGCTTTTTTGTGTTTTAGCGCGCCGACATTACCGAAAACCCTGTCGTGCGCATTCTCGCGAACAGCACAGGTGTTGAAAATGATTAAGTCAGCGTTGTCAATGTCGTCTGCTATAATATACCCCATATTACTTAGTATTCCCCTCATCTTTTCGCTATCCGCGAAATTTTGACGGCAACCGTAGGTTCTTACATACACTCTCTTTGAAATATCACTCACCCCATAATCTTATGTTTAGACATTACACCCAATATATGATAACACAAATTTCCAATAAATGCAATAGGAAAGGATAAATTTTAATATGCCGGAATTAAAAGCAAACCTCACAGAAAAAGACAAGCTCTATCGCGATTTAGCCCTCGAAGGGAACGTCTGGCGCGTTGCGTTTCAGGTGGGAATTCCCATGGCGTTGTATCAGGGGTTTCTTATGGCGTTTCGTTTGGCTGATAATGCCATTGCGGCGCATATAAGCTCTGAGGCGGTGTCGGCAACAGCCATAATATTTCAAATTATTCATATCGTGCAGTCGTTGGGAAGTGCCTTGGCTGTGGGCGCGACCATGAAAATTGCCCAAAGCTACGGGGCTGGCGACTATCTGTTGGTTAAACAACGCATTAGCAGTGCCTATGCGATTTGCGCCTTTGTGGGAGTTTTTATTTTAGCTATTTCCATTCCTTTTTCAAGACAAATTCTAAGCCTTTCGGGAACGCCCGAACACTTGATTGAAATTGGAAACGACTATTTCAGGGTAGACATGTTCGCGGCAGTGATAAGCATATTTAACATGATTTATCTCTCAGTTGAGCGAGTGAGGGGCAACGCCAAGCGAATACTGTACATAAACGTAATAATAAGTTCAGTCAAGCTTTGTTTTACCGCCTGTTTTGTTTATCTTCTAAACGGCGATGTTGTCACAATTGCTTATGCAACTTTAATTTCGCAAGGTTTGTTGTTTATTTTCGCGGTTGTAAATATGAGGGGGCGAGATAATGCGTTTGGGTTTTCTTTTGCCGCCATAAAAATGAGCCGCAAGGTGAGCGGAATTATCGTGACGAAATCCATTCCGGTTATGATAGAACGTGTGGCGTTTTCTATCGGAAAGGTAGTTGTAAATGCAATGAGCGCGATTTATAAAGACAACACCGTTGGCGCGCTTAGCGTTTCAAACAACATCTGCGGCATTCCCACCAGCTTGTGCAACGGCTTTCAAGAGGCGGGGGCGGCACTCATAAGTCAAAACCGCGGTGCAGGCAACAAAAAACGTGCAATTGATGTTTTCAAGAAAATATTTATCATTAATTCGGGTTTGGGATTGGCTTTTTTTATCCTCACAATGTGGCAGCTTGATTTTCTGAGCGGTTTATTTTCAGGTGGCAACGAGGAGTTCAGACTGCTTATTAAAAGCATTTACAGCTATGAAGCGTTTGCGGCGGTGGCGTTGGGCATGAATGCCGCGGTGTTATCACTTCTTTATGGGTTTGGGCTTACAAAATTAAGCCTTCTCGTAAACGCTTCAAGGGTTTTGGTTTTCAGAATACCGCTGTTATGGTTCTTGCAAAACTTCACCGACATAGGCAACACAAGCGTGGGCATAGTAATGATGGTAAGCAACATTCTAACCGGAATTTTAAGCGTGATTGTGGCGATTGTGGCTATAAGGAAGTTTAAGCGGGAGGAGTAAATCTTACTTTCGTCAACATCAACCTGCATACTTTTGGTGATGTGCATCAAACATCGCCCAACACTTATGTGTCGGGCGGTGTTTTTTTGGGATGTCTTGCGAAAATGGGTTGGGGTGGGGGGAGATAGGCGTTTAAATTTCCACAATATTATAATTTTTCAATTCCGGAATTGCTTGATATGCAGGTCTTGCCCCTGTGGGAACGTATATTGTTTTTAAATTAGCCGCTCCAAAGAAAGCGTAGGGGTTAATAGTCGGCGGCGTTTGAGAATTAAAAGTTACAGAAGTAAGCCTGTCGCAACCTGAAAATGTATAAATTGCTATATTTGTGACATTTGCTGAAATCACCACTGATGTAAGGTTCTTATTTCCTGAAAAAGCGTAACTATCTATCCGAATAACCGAATCGGGTAAAACAATAGAGGTAAGCCCTGTATTCTGAAATGCGAACCTGCCGATAGTCCTTGTACTATCAGGTAGTGTTATTTCTCTCAATGAAGTGCAGTCTGTAAAAGCCCATTCACTGAAACCTCCAACGCTGTCGGGAATTTCCACTGTTTCGAGATTAGAACATCCGGCAAATGCCCCTTGTCCGATATATGTGACACCGGGAAGAATAACAGCGTTAACTATTGATTGATTTCTCTCCCATCTACCATCTGTAATATATACCCAGTTGCTCATTCCGGCGTTACTGCTTATTACAACTGTATCATTGTTAATTTCCCAACCGGTGCTCATCTGCACTACTTCCAAAATTTCTCCATTATGATAAGGCACACCGTTAATAATTTCAATCGTTTTTTCCAAATGCAAATAACTATCTTTAAAGAAAATGAGATTATAAACCCCATCGTCTAAATCCAAGTAGAACATGCCGTTTTCATCGGAGGTTGTAATGCGAGAATAGTCTAAACTGTTCACTATTTCAGTGCCGGACACCGCACTTTTAGTTTTACTGTTTGCAATACTTATGCCGGTTTGAGGAATATCGCTGATATGTAGATTGCACAGATAAGCCCCTCGTCCCTGCAATTTAATTTCTTTAGAGTCTACACTCGGATTATTTCCTCTTCCCACTTCTACTCTAATTAAATAATCACCTTCAGGCAACGCAATATTAAAGCTGCCTTCAGAGTTGGTTTTTAATTGATTGTTATCTATTCTTTGATGCGCTCCGCCGGTTATCCTATAGACCTCAACAGTGTGATTACTTAACAGTTGCGTTGTGTTATCATTCGCCCGATTAAAAGTGACTTCACCCATAACGATTATGCGTTCAGGGGGAGTGTAGCCATTAGGAAAAGCACCCCCACCCCCTTTTGACAGCGCGCCTTCTATGGCATTATGTGCATCGAGAAGATAATACTCATTGTTATCATTGACACGCTCAATCTTTACTCCACGATGAGTATTAGTAATAATCTCTTTAATTTCAGCACCGCTAAGAGTGTTATTTATCGAATACAGCATACCTGCAACGCCGGAAACATGCGGTGTCGCCGCAGATGTGTCGGAAAAATCTCCATAACCAGTTATATCATTTCTATTACCTGTAGTCCAAATTTTTTCGCCGGGGGCAAGTATATCTACTCTCGCATCATACTTGCTTCTTGACAAGAAAATGTAATCTTCTTTCTCTAACGGGATATTTCCATTTACTTTTCTAAAGTCTTTGTGAGTCATTGCACCAACCACAATAATGCGCTTTGCAACATCAGCATGTTTAATATAATTATAAGCACTGTTTTCTGAAGCTAACACATCATCAGGTCTGTTTCCGCTAATATTACCTGCCGAGGTGACTATAACAAAATCATATCCCAAGTTTAAAAGTTTATTTAAAAACTCTGCCATTATTTCAGAGTTTCTTTCTATAATCGCCTTCTCTGATAATGAACCCATGCTAATGTTTATTACTCTTACGTTATTTCCAATAAGCAGAGCTAAAGCGTATTTTTGTTTCATTGTGAAAATACTTATTCCATGCTTCGGTTGCGTTTATAGCGTGTAGATTCCAGTTTCGTTCGTGAACTGAATCCATAGGAGCAATTTGTTTGTCAGTTGGCATATAATTTTCTTCATTCTTAAAAGCAATATTTAATGAAACGAACTCTACAATAGGATTTTCTATCAATTCATCAATGCATTGATAAAGAAAATCGGCAGTTACATCTTCGTTAAATTCGAGTTGATAATCATTAGTCAGTTCAATAAAGCCTACTATTTCAGCGTTTAGTTCATCAACCAACTTGTTAACCGTTTCGTAAGAAACACCAAAGTGGGCAGTTAAAAGGAGCTGATTGCGGACAAAGGATATTCCGTTTTCGTCATAGCCCACGTCTTCATCGCTTTCAATGTCTTTAAAGTAAATTTCGCCTATATCGAACAACTCGCCATTGTCAGAGTTGTCCGGCTCAAAATAGAACGTTTCTTCATCTTCACGTGGCTCTTCCGGTTCGCCCGGTTCGTCTTGCGAGGTGTCGCCGCTGTCAAAGCCCGGACCTATTTCAAACTTGAGCGGCGCGAAAAGTGTGTCACCTGCAACTATATAGCCAAACGAAGTTCTATGCCCTGCCCAAATTTCGCGGTTCCAATCGGCATGGGTTATTATGTACTCTGTGTCGTTATTCTCAGAAATTTCGCCGTTCCAAATCGTGATAATGTCGCCACTCGCATCAAATTTTAATGCCCAGTCAACAAGATTTTCGTCGCTTGTGTTGATTAGCGTTACGCTTATATTTTGATGCCCTTGCCATTCGGCATCTACAAAATATTCAACCGTATAGCCGTTATAAACATAAGTTGAGACGTTTTCGTTTGTAAAAGCAGGAGTATTTAACACCATACCCGCCAAAATCGCAAATACCAACCATAAAGTTCCCAATTTTCTTAATTTCCTATTCATTTTTTTACCTCCAAAAATTTTAATTGTGTTTTGATTTCGTGCTTTAAATATAAAAACAAATTTACCCTCTAAATTCTAATAAACGAGTTTTCGTAATCAAAATCTTCTTTAAAAGGAATTGTTTTTATAAGCCATTGACATATTTCCTCTGCGTTCGGGTCTGTGTTGTCAAGTTTTGTGTCGCTTCGTGTTTTAAATAAAATCACCTCCAATTCGGTTGAACTTTTTCTTATTCCGTAATAGCTGAGATAACCATACCAAGCATCGGGTCTCATACCATAAATCGGCTTTTTATCATCATAAAACATTATCCTGCTGTTTTTGTCAACCACTTTTAATAGGTTGTTATAGATTTCAAGTGTATTTTTATCAACTCTTTGACCTGTATCTTTTCCCGACTCAATTATTTCATCATACTCATACAAGACAAAATTGATAAAGTAGTCCACCCCATGTCCGTATCCGTAAAACCCGGTTTCATCATCACGAAATAATCCTTTGCGATAAGAAAACGTTTTTATAATACCTTTATTATCAATAAAAAATCCCTCTCTTCTACCTCTAAAACTAAAGTCCAAACCTTCTGCCAATAACAAAAAAACAATCTCCGGCGCATCGGGTAATAATACCGGTTCTTCTGCTTTTTTGACGATTATGTTAAATTTGAGCGTTGATTTGCCTGCGGTTGCGGTGACGGTTGCTTTTCCATAGGCTATGCCTTTGATTTTTCCTGTTTTGCTGACTATGACGACATTTCTGTCGCTTGTGCGCCATTTTGTGGCGAAACCCTCTTTTGGGGTTACTCGAATCTGCCGAATTTCATCTACAGAGATGGTTATGTCTACGGCTGTTGCCGAAACAGGAAATATAAATAGGCTTAGTGTTATAGACAATGTTGTGATAATTGATATTAACTTTTTCATTTTTTCAGTTTACTCCTTTCTTATCAAATCAAAAATTTTCCTGTTTTCTATTATAACTTATTTTCCAATTTTTGTAAATGCACGAACTACACAATGTTTTGTGTGGTTTTTGATTGTTTTTTGGCTGAAATCCCCATTTCAAGTGTAACTGCTATAAAACGACCCTCTCCCCATCCCCACTCGAACCCATTTTTGCAAGACATTCCAACAAAACCACCGCCCAACAAAAACCGTCAGGCGGTATATCTGTTATAATTTCAAATCCATCGCCGCAAGGCGACTCCTTCATTGTCAATTGTCAACTGTCAACTGTCAACTGCCATCATCCCCTCCTCAACCTCTCAAAAAACCCCTTTCTCTTCTCAAAGTTCTTATCGGTCAGTTCTTTATCGAGTTGTGTGATAAGCTCTCTTTGTTTTCTGTTCAGGTGGCGTGGGACTTCGACTATTATTTTTACGAACTGGTCTCCCCTTGCGTCGCGTTGAAGTTTTTTGACACCTTTAGAGCGCAACCGCATTACCGTATCGGGTTGCGTGCCTTCTTTTACGCTCATTCTTACGTTACCGTCTATAGTCGGAACGTCAACTTCCGCGCCTAAGGCGGCTTGAGAGAAAGACACGGGTATTTCACAGAACAAATCAAAACCTCTGCGTTCAAAAAACGCATCTTTCTTTACCATAATGCGGACGTTAAGGTCTCCTTTTTGTCCGCCGTTAACCCCTATGTTCCCTTCATTTCTGACAGCAAGGGTTTGCCCGTCATCAATTCCCGCCGGGACATCAACCATTACACGTTTGCGTTTTTGAACTCTGCCCGCGCCGTTACAGGTTGTGCATGGGCTTTCTATGACTTTCCCTTTGCCTTGGCAACTCGTGCAGGTTTGGGTTGACGACATGAATCCCAAAACAGTGCGCTGTTGAATCCTCACCTTGCCCGCGCCCGAACAGTCTGAACAGGTTTTGGGAACGGTTCCCGGTTTCGCACCGTTACCGTTGCAGGTGTCGCAAATTTCAGCGCGATTTATTTCGATTTCGTGTGAAATGCCTTTACATGCTTCCATAAAGCTGATTTCAAGACTAACAGCAATGTCGGCACCACGCCGTGGGGGGGGCGCGCCGGCTGCCGAAGCAGAGCGCGAACCCGGTCCATCCCCAAAAATAGAGTCGAAGATTTCACTTAAATCAATGCCCTCAGTACTGAAATTGGTTCTAAACCCTCCAAAACCGCTGCTGAATCCGCTAAAACCGCCACCACCACCGCTGCCACCACCATAAGAGGGGTCAATTCCGGCGTGACCGAAACTGTCATAGCGTTGACGTTTAGAGGGGTCAGAAAGCACATCATTGGCTTCATTAACCTCTTTAAACTTCTCTTCAGCTTTTGGGTCGTTTTGGTTTAAATCGGGGTGATGTTGCTTCGCAAGTTTGCGATAAGCTTTTTTAATTTCATCGTCACTCGCGCCCTTTTTCAACCCGAGGACCTCATAATAATCTCTCTTACCCGGCATAGAATACCTGACCTTTCACAGTTGACAGTTGACGGTTGATAGTTGATAGTTTTTTGGATTTTAAATCCGTCCGCGTGAGCGGACACCTCAACTGTCAACTGTCAATTATCAATTATCAACTAAATTCAGCATCTGTTATATTGTCGTCTTCCGGAGGGGTTTGTGGTGTTTCGTTGGCGGCTGTATTTTGCGCGCCTTGTGCTTGATAGATGCGTCCGGCAATTTCATAAAACTCTTTTTGGAGAGCTTCTTTGTCTGATTTAATTTTGTCAATGTCGGTGCTGCCGACACTTTCTTTGAGCGCGGTAATGAACGGAGTCACCTTTTCTTGGTCTTCAGCGGTGAATTTATCGCCAAAATCGGTAATTGACTTTTCGATTTGATAAATCAGTTGCTCTGCTTCGTTTTTGGTTTCGACTTCGTCTTTGCGCTTTTTGTCCTCTTCGGCGAAAGCTTCTGCTTCTTTTACCGCTTTGTCGATGTCGTCTTTAGACATATTCGATGATGAGGTAATCGAAATGTTTTGAGATTTTCCCGTGCCTAAGTCTTTTGCGGTAACGCTCACAATCCCGTTGCGGTCGATGTCGAAAGTGACCTCGATTTGGGGAACGCCGCGCGGAGCAGGAGCTATTCCATCTAATCTGAATGTTCCCAACGACTTGTTGTCTTTAGCGAAATCACGTTCACCTTGCAAAACATTTATATCAACGCTGGGTTGGTTGTCTGAAAAAGTTGAGAATATTTGTGTTTTTGCTGTTGGGATTGTCGTGTTGCGCTCTATCATTTTAGTGCAAACTCCACCCGCTGTTTCAATTCCCAACGACAGCGGAGTAACGTCCAACAACAAGATATCAGTGATTTCTTTATTAAGCACGCCGCCTTGAATCGCCGCCCCCATTGCAACACATTCATCAGGATTAATGCCTTTAAACGGCTCTTTCCCGATATAATTTTTGACACCGTCTTGAACAGCGGGAATACGTGTCGAACCACCCACCAAAAGAACTTTGTCAATTTCAGATGCCTTCAACCCCGAATCGCTCAACGCTTGTTTTAGCGGAACCATGGTCTTTTCAACAAGGTCGGCGGTTAATTCGTTGAACTTAGCGCGTGTAATCGAGAGGTTCATATGCTTAGGACCGCTTACATCGGCGGTTATATAGGGTATATTGACGTTAACCGATGATGAACCCGAAAGGGCGATTTTGGTTTTTTCAGCCTCATCTTTAAGGCGTTGCATTGCAAATTTATCTTTGGTTAAATCAACGCCGTCTGATTTTCTGAACTCGGCGACAAAAAAGTCGATTAGCCTTTGGTCGAAGTCATCGCCGCCCAAATGGTTGTTCCCTGCTGTTGCCAAAACTTCTTGAACTCCGTCGCCTATTTCGATAATTGAAACGTCAAATGTGCCGCCTCCCAAATCGTAAACGAGGATTTTTTGCTCGTCTTCTTTATCAATTCCGTAAGCTAATGCGGCGGCGGTCGGCTCGTTGATAATTCTTTCAACTTTAAGCCCTGCGATTTGCCCCGCATCTTTTGTTGCCTGTCTTTGTGAGTCGGTGAAGTAAGCCGGAACGGTAATCACCGCGCTGTAAACTTTTTCCCCCAAATAGCTCTCGGCATCATTTTTAAGCTTTTGAAGAATCATCGCCGAAATTTCTTGTGGTGTAAAATTTTTGCCGTTTAAGCTTTCTTTGCGGTCGCTTCCCATGTGGCGTTTAATCGACATAACGGTGTTGTCGGGGTTTGTCACTGATTGGTTTTTGGCGAGTTGCCCCACCAAACGCTCGCCGTCTTTGGTGAACGCGACAACAGATGGTGTGGTTCTGCTCCCTTCACTGTTGGTAATAACGGTTGCTTCGCCGCCTTCAATCACACTAACGCAAGAGTTAGTTGTTCCTAAATCTATTCCTATAATTTTTGCCATTTTTCACTATTTCCTTTCTTAAATTAATTCATATTAACGCTTACCATTGCAAAACGAATTACCTTTTCGCCGATTTTATAGCCCTTTTGGAAGGTTTCGACGATTTTTTCGTTTTCAATGTCGGGGTTGTTTGTTCTTCCCACCGCTTGGTGGAAGATGGGGTTAAAATCTTCGCCGTCAGTTTTTATTTCTTGCACGCCTAAGTCAAAAAGAGTTGACAGGAAACTCTCGTTTATAAGCTCAACTCCCTTTTTGAAATTAGAGTCCGAACATTCACAAGCTAAAGCCCTTTCAAGGTTATCGAGCACAGGCAACAGCTTTGTCAAAATTTTCGATGTCAGCTCAGGCTCTAAGTCCATTCTTTCCTTTGCAGTTCGCTTTCGATAGTTGTCATATTCTGCCGCCTGTCTTAAAAGTTGCTCTTTCAACTCTTCGACCGGTGAGCCACCGGCAGCAGACGAACCACCGACAGCAGACGAGCCACCAGATTCATCTGCCTGTTCATCAAATTCGCTTTGCGCACTGCTCTCATTTTCGTCCGACTCGTTAACGTCTTTTGGTTTTTTTTCATTCGCCAAAATCATCCGCCTCCTTTTCTTCATCTTTTTGCTCGGACAATATGCCCGTCACCTTTTCGCTAAAATATTCTATATAAGGGATAATCCTCTTATAGTCTAAACGTATAGGCCCAATCACGCCGAAGCTTCCTGCCGGCTCATCACCTTTGCGAAAACCACCGGTTATCATGCTGGAATTTTGCACAACAAAGGTGTCTGACTCTTTGCCGAAGATGACGTTTATTCCCGAAAACGCTGTGTCTAACAATTCGGTCAATTCGTTTTTGCTGTCAATCAAGGCGATAATTTCGTCCTTCTTTAATTCGTCACAGGCGATTAGCCTTGTCTGTCCTTCGAGCATGATTTGTTTCTTTCGCATTTCAATCGACAAATCGGTAACCGCCTTCAAAAGCGGAGAAAGCGAGAGAACATAGCCGCCCAACGATGCCGAGAGTTTTTCTATACATTCGTCATCAATGTCGCCCACATGAAGCCCCCCGAGGTTTTGGTTTAAAAAGTCGGTGAAATATCCTATTTCTTCATTTGTAATGTCAAACGAAAGTCTGCAAACGCGGTTTTTAATATCACCCGATGAAGTAATAAGCAACAGCACATACATTCGCTTTCCTGTGGGAATCACCTCTACCTTAGTTATGATTGAGAATTTATTTGCCAAATTAGTTGAAACAATTGCGCATTTAGTTAATTCAGAGAGTGCTTTTGATGCGCTCTCAATAACCGACTCATCACTTTGACCCGCTATTTCTTCAAAGAACTCGTCGATTTTTTCTTTCTCGTCGCAGTCAATCCGCTCAACTCCCTCTCTCATTCGCTCAATATAAAGCCTGTAACCGCGAATTGTAGGAATTCGCCCGGCAGAGGTGTGAGGGTGGTCAAGATAACCCATCGTTTCAAGTGTCGCCATATCGTTTCTTATGGTGGCGGACGAAACTTTAATATCAATTTTATTTTGAAGCGCTTTTGAGCCGATAGGCTCACCCGTGCGAATATACTCATCAATAATCGCATCGAGAATCTTATACATACGCTCTATAAAAATCACCCCCGCAATAAAAAAACGGCTCAGACTATAACATTTAGCACTCTACACTCGAGAGTGCTAAAAGTAGTTTATCACGTTTTAAATGTTTTGTCAAGTGTTTTTTTAAAAATTTTTAAAAAATTTATAATTCTCAATGCCGTAAGCCCAAATATTTTAGTGAAAATTGTTTACAAAGTCTAAAAAAAATGGTATAATAGTCTATGTTTGATACGAACAGCAATTTATTCAAGAAAGGCTATGCATCATGAACCACCTTTATGAAGAAACATTGAACAGCGAGTTGAAGTATGACGGGCTTATTCTCAAGGTCTGCCATGATACTGTGCGGCTTGAGGATAACAGTGTTGCCGGGCGCGATGTGGTGTTACATTCGGGCGGCGTTGGGGTGTTGCCCGTTACTGATGATGGCAACGTGATTTTGGTTAAGCAGTTTCGCTATCCCCAACGTGAGGTTGTTCTTGAAATACCTGCCGGCAAGTTAGAGCCGGGCGAAAACCCCCTTGAATGTGGAAAGCGTGAGCTTGCTGAAGAAACGGGTTATTTCTCTCATAAGATTAGGGAATTGGGTATGATTTTTCCTACACCTGCCTTTTGCAGTGAAATTATTCACATTTTTTTGGCAGAGAAAATCAAGTCCCTGCCACGAAGGCAGGGGCTTGATAAAGATGAGTTTTTAGATGTCATAGAGATGCCCTTTGAAGAAGCGCTTCGGCAGGTAGTGGCCGGGGAAATTAAAGACGCAAAAACTCAAATCGCACTTCTTAAAGCAAAGCTCATTCTATAATCTAAACAGGTTCTCAGAACTCGCGCGTTTATGCTTCTACCGCCGCTTCGTCGGAAGCTTCTTCAGCGACAGGAGCAGCAGCGTTAGCCGCCTCTGCACTCACGTATTTGTCATACGCTTCAAGGATTCGCTTTTCAAGCAAAGCCCTTGCTTCAGGATTTATGGGGTGGATAATGTCGCGGAACAGCCCCGCCTCGTCACGTCGGCTCGGCATCGCCACAAACATACGGTCATCGCCCTGCACAAGTTTTATATCATGTACAGCCACAGCGTTGTCGATGGTCAAGGATATTACGGCACGCAGTCTCCCCTCCTGTAAAATCTTTCTTATGCGGATATCACTTATTTCCATTGTTTTTCACCTTTCTTGTTTTTTTGTCAGACTTAGTTTTTGCGCTTAGCATTGCTAATATTCATATCTTAACATATATTATATAAAATTGTCAATAATATTAAGAAAAAAAGGCTGAAATTTTAATAATTTTTTTATGGAGGGCTTATGTTTAACTTTTTAGACAGCAAAAAACATATTCATTTTATAGGAATAGGCGGTTCGGGAATGTATCCCCTCGCCCAAATTTTAAACGGCAATGGTTATAACCTCACCGGTTCCGACAACAACATGACCGAAACCTTAGCGGCGGTGAAGGCTATGGGTATTCCTGTATTTTTGGGGCACAAAGCTTCTAATATAGCAGGGGCGGACTTAATCATCTACTCAGCGGCAATCGCTGAAGACAATCCCGAATTAAAAGCCGCAAGAAAAGCCGGAGTTGAAACCCGTGAAAGGGCGGAGCTGTTGGGGTTAATAACGTCGTTTTATGAGCGCGCCATCTGCGTTTGCGGGACCCACGGAAAAACCACGGTAACATCAATGTTAGCGCACATCTTTTTAGCTGAAAACGTGGATATTTCAGCGGTAATCGGGGGTAAACTCAAACTAATCGGCGGTAGCGGAAGAATAGGCAAAAGCGACACGATGATTTGCGAGGCGTGTGAGTTCAACGACACTTTTTTAAAGCTCAACCCCAACATAGCGGTAGTTTTGAACATAGACGACGACCATATGGACTATTTTAAGACGATGGATAATCTAATCTCATCGTTTACAAAGTTTTGCTCTATGAGCACAGACATGATTATTTACAACGGCGACGACCCGAACTGTGTCAAGGCGGTGAACGCCGTAAAAGAAGTGAACGGCAAGACACCGAAAAAAATTTCGTTCGGAAAGCGCGAAGAAAACACATTCCACCCGCTTTATGTTAAACGGCGAGGCGACTTTGAAACGAGTTTCCGGCTGATGAAAGATGGCATATCATGGGTTGAGGTAACCCTAAGAGTTCCGGGTGGGCATAACGTCTGGAACGCCGTAGCCGCAGGAGCTGTCGCTGTTTCTTGTGGCTGTTCGCAAGCGGCAATTCAAAAGGGGTTAGAAAGTTTCACGGGCGCAGGGCGGCGTTTCGAGCGGTTATACGAAAAAAACGGCATAACCGTAGCAGACGACTATGCTCACCACCCACTTGAAGTCGTTGCGGTTTTAGAAGCCGCTAAGCGTATGAGCTATAAGCGGATAATTGCAATACATCAGCCCTTCACCTATTCGCGAACCGCCGCGCTTCTTTGTGAGTTTGCGGAGGCTCTTTCGATGGCGGATGAGGTAATTCTCACTCCTATAATGGGGGGCAGAGAGGAAAACACCTATGGCGTAACCGTCAACGATTTAGCGGCAAAAATAAATGGTGCAACTATCATCGACACGTTTGAAGGCATTGCCGCACACATAAAAGAAAAAGCCGCCCCCGGCGACTTAATCATAACCTTAGGGTGCGGCGATATAGATAAGGCGGCTAAGTTGATTGTCGAACAGTTGACAGTTGACAATTGAGAGTTGACAGTTGTGGTGTCCGCTTGCGCGGACGGATTGTAGGGGACGGGCTTGCCCGTCCCGAATTTGTTTGCCCGTCCCGAATTTGTTTGCCCGTCCCGATTTTTTTGCCCGTCCCGCAATTTTCAGATGTTTGCGAGAAACGGGGTGGCTTATTTTATTACAACCACCTTTCGCTCGCTCATACCCCAATTCCCTTGATTGTCATATACTACCGCACTTTCTGCTACAAATTCGCCTGAATTGACTAAGCGAATATGATAGCTGAATTTGCTGTCGCAGGTTGAACACCGACATAAACTCCCGCTTACCCGTTGTAATGAACGGTTGTGAAGCCAACCTGTGGTGTTTTCAGTGTCACTGTCGACATAACGCGCCCCCGATGGGATTACATCTTCTATGTTGTAGTTCTCGCGAGGTTTTATAACATGCACACTAACTCTAATCAACGCACCGGGAACCCATTCGTCGCCCTCCACGAGAGTGTAAGTTTTGTTGAGCCAGAAAGTCGGCTTTTCTTGTATTTCCGAAACAGTTCCAACATAAAAGGCGCGCACACCCACATCGCCCGATGTTACCTCAAAACGCACATTTTCAAGTTGTTCCTTCCCGAATCGGATTGTTTCGCCCCACCTGCGATTTAGTGCAACAGTATGCGTTTCATCAAAAAGCGTGTAGGTGAACTCGGCAGGCTCTGCGATTACGCCGTTGTAATGCTTGATGTAGTTCATTATTTCAAGCACAAAAGTCTGTTTTTGGGTTTTTCTGTCGCGCGACATTAAATACTTCGCCATTCCTTCCGCTTCAGGCAGGTTCAATGTTCCTGCTGTCAAAATTGCTAAAGCTGTGTGGTAGTCGTCTTTTATCTTAATTGTAATTTCGCCGCTTGCGATAATTTCTACGTTTGCGAAGTCTTTCTCGGTTGCGGCAAGATAGTGTTTCAAGGCGTTTTCTTCATCACCGAGCAGGGCTAATGCGGCGGTTAGCCGCAGAATATCTGCTTGCTTCAAACTCTCGTGGTTTTCCAAAAGTTCAACGATTTCAAAAAGCACAGGTTCGCCCAAAGCCGCAAGCCCTAAGTATGCTGTGGTGAATTTTTCCGTTGACACGTACCTTGCCTTCGCGTTGTCTTTGTCTGTAATAATTTCATAAAATTTCCTTGTCACTCTGCTTTTATTTACAATTTCGGGCGCAGAAACGCAAAGCAGTGCAGTTAGAGTTAAATCCTCGTCACCATGGGGAAATAAGCGTATGAGGGATTCACTCGTGGTAATGTCATTCAGCGAATCTAAATAATCCTCTTTCTCGATGAAACCCAATTGCATACTTGCGAAACTTCTCGCTACTCTATAATCAGTTCGCTGACTCCAAGTGGTGAAAAGGTAATCACCCATATCGGTGTAAATGCAGTCACGCTCATCATAAAACCGCAAAGTCACAGGGTAACGCAATGGAATTAGCTCCTGCATACCTTCATTGAGGCTGAAAGAGCGTGTCACAGGGATTTCAAGCAGACTGTGTACCACTTCAATCGGCAATTCAATGGCATCGGAATTTATCCCTTCGCTCGCCCTTACAAGCAGGGTGTACATGCCAATCGGCAATTTTCCGAAATTGAGCGACTCGTCTGAATAAGCCGTAACTGTTATGTCTACATTTTCGCCCGTCAGTCGCCCTGTAATAATCGGGGTTTCAGAAACATCTGAGTTAATTAAAGCCACGCCGTTAATCCGCGCAGAAACACTTACATCGTCCCCAAAAACATATTCAGGCAGAGAATTAACGGTGAGGAAAAACGGTATTGTAACTATGAGCGGTTCTTTTGTGTTTCCGGCACATAAATTTCCGTCAACATCGTCACCTATAACCTGCGCCGTCAGCCGCCATGCCGTAAGATTATCGGGAAGCGATACGTTAAATTTTGCGACACCGTTTTCATCGGTTGTGCCTGATAAAAAGGCGGCGTTGTCTTTAAAGTCGCGGCGAACAGGGGTGTCTTCTCCATCACCGCCTCCTCCTCCTCCCCAACCATCTAATGGACCGAACAAAGAGTGCTGAATATAACTGTGATAAAAGTGAATGGTTGGTATACCTATGTATGCGTAAAGCATACGCAGTGTGTCGATTTTCTGGTCGCGAATTGCAAATGCCGCCTCATCAACTACACTTAAATGAACTCTCGCGCCGGGTACACTTCTTCCCTTCAAATCTTTTGCGGTTACTGTAATTTCCGCCCTTTCAGAAGGGCTGTATTTTTCCTTATCGGCGGTTATTTCAACTATAATTTCTCGCTCACTACTGTCAAACGTATACTGCTGATAAGTATGAAGCGGGAAAACATGCCTGCCGTCAAAATACGCGCCGCTGATATAGACATTCGGGATATAAGAATCGCTCATAATGTGCGAAAAACTCGGCACATCAAAAGTTTCAACCGTGATAAACTCCGAGCCGCTGACCGCCATGAAAATTTTGGCGTTAGGCGGTATAGTTTTTACTTCAATGCCGTTATCAACCAACTCAAAAGTCAATGCTTCATTTTGGGTGAAAGTCCGCGAATCGCTTCTCAAACTGTAATTGTGTATTGTGTAATCGCGGCGGTAATGGTGGTCGCTTGTTTGATAGAACCATGTCGTTTGCTCAACATTCTGCCCTTGAGTATCTTTCCATGTCAATTTCATTTCGTAAGAACTATCCTCAATCCCTACAGGCAGGTTATTAAAGATGCCTCTGCCGTTTACGGTGTTTACGGTGTAAGTGCCGACTTTTTCTTCTCTTCTCTCGTAATTGTATTCCGTTTTATTGACTTTTTCGATAAAGTCATAATAACTGCCTTTGGGGATTGCCTCCCACCAATAGCGAGTCAACTCTCCGGTTACTTCAACGTCAACAGGCGCGCCCCTTAAAATCTCGGCGAAATCATAGCTTTCATAGTTGCTATAATAATTATAATTATAATAGATATCATAATTCCCAAAATACTCACGATGAGAGAAATAAGGGTAATAATTCATACTGTAGTAAGAAGTAGTTTCATTGCGTTCAATCGGCACAAAGTTGGTTGGTTCAACCATTGATGTGGTTATGTTCAATGTACCACTGCCGTTATTTGCAGAGTAATCTGTTTCAAGCATAACGTCTCTGTAAAGCTCGTAAATGCTTACGTTCTTGGTTTGATACTCGTTTTCTATGCCCGTTAAGACAAATTGGGGGTTGTACATTCGCGGTCTCCATGTGTTGTTGCTGTAATAATCGTTAGCTACATCGGGGCGCAAAACAGTCGTTTCGGCATAACCATACTCATCTGTTACAAGCTCGTCTCCAGCGACTTTGAAAGTTATATCTTTTGCGGGTGTGCCTTCAAAGAAGGTCGCAGTGAGTGCTAATTTCGTGGGATTTTTGTGGGGCATCCAGGTGTAAAAAGGAACATCTGTGTCAAAAACATACAGTGGATTGACATAATCTTTGATTCGCACATTTTTGCGCGCCATACGCACATCATCTGTCATAAGAAATATAGGGTAGTTCCATGTTTCTATGTTATTTGCGACTTTGATATGCGCCTGAAAAGTCCCGTCCGGGCGGAGGTTCACGGGGATTGAAAAGTTCTCGGTGTCCTCACCCGCTTGCAGGTGCAGATTTGTCGGGAGCGGAATGTCTTTTTCGCGCGGAATAATTACCCCCCAGACATATATGTCATCGGTGGTTTTATAAGTCTCGCGGTCGGTATAAAGGTGCATGAAGTAATTTTCCTCAGGGGTGCGTTCGGTGTATTGGCGGCAATCAAACAGGTCTAAGTATTTGCTGCCGTTATAGTCAATTTCAAGTATAGCCTTGTCTCTTTTTTCAGCAGCTACGTTTATATTAACAATGCCGCGCGAATTTGTTTGTCCTGTAAAATTATTGCCGTCTGTGGTAATGCTGACTTGTGCATTTCCTGCGGCTGCGCCCGTCACTGTGTCGTTAATAAAAAATAACGACTCATTGGGCAGTCTTGACGAGTAGACCGAAATGGGGTTGATTTGTATTAACTTTTGCGCTTTGTATAAACGGGTGTTGCTTGGTGTGCTTTTAACTTCGGCTATGTAGTAGCCCTGCTCAAGATTTTCCGGCAAGAGCAAAAAATTTGAGTATGAAATGCTCATAAGCTTTTCAGTCGATGAATAAACCTCGCGCAGCCCTGTCATTTCCGATATGTTAAATACATGCTCCCTGTACCAAGATGTTCTGCTTGCGTATTCTTGCAGGTTTTCGCGATAAATGGCGGCATTGTCAAACTGATAAAGTGTTATCTCAAAGTCCAAATTTTGAAGTGCGGAATTACAGATAAATTCTAACACGGCAGGGTCGCCGGGTAAAAACGTCTCTGAGATGCCACCTTTTACATAAAAGAAAGGCTCGTAGCTTACTGTCGTGGTTTGGAAACTGAAAGTTTGCCCTTCTTCTAAAATCAAACCATCGGCAGAGGGCAAGCCTTCTTTGATGGTGACTATGTAGAACTCACCGCGCTTCAATTGCGAGGACGGCACAAAAACCACGGTGTTTCTGTAACTGCGAAAACTGCCTTCTATATCATTTCCGTCCACATCGCTCATGGTGAAAAAATCTTTCATATCTGCAGGGTTTACATCGGTTGTGAAATAAATTTCAATGCCGGTGTCCACGGGAACGCTATCCCTCTCGTTGCCGGGATAGGTTGAAGTAATATTAAAAATCGGCGCGGTTTGAAAAGTCCAGCGTCTTTCAACAATGCCGTTGTCATCAAGCAAAGCCAAACGGACAATACTACCATCGGGCAAAACATCGTTACTGCTGAGTACAAAGCTGTTTTCGCCGTCTTTGGTTCCCACGAAATCTAAACTAAAATCATAAGCGGCAGGCGACTCTAAAACTAATCTGCTTTTGAGTTCCTCGGCGGTTATATCGTGAGCGGTGGTAATATGAAAGTCAGAATCGGGAATGACAACTTTGCCTGCTGTTTTGTTGGGAATAACAGAGGTGAGAAATGACGAAACAAGTGGGATTTCGTCACGTCCATAATGCAACACAAGCTCTGTCGGCGCGGGTTCAAAGACAGACTCCTCAGCAGCAATGTCGAGATTTTCGATGTCTTGAGGCTCTTCATTTATAACAGATAAGGTTTTATCACCAAAAAAATAATCAGCAGTAATAAACCCAAAAACACCGACAAGCAAAGCCGTCACCGTTGATATTGCCCAAATAGCGGGCTTTTTCTTGACACTTTCGATTAGTTTTTCAGCGAGTTTCTTTAAGCCTTCGATTAATTTTACCATAACAACACCCCAATCCGTCGCCGCAAGGCGACTCCACAATTGTCAATTGTCAATTGTACATTGTCAATTGTTCGTCACTTCCCCCCGCAAATCCAACTGCATTTTCTCTTTCACGCTCTCGGGAGCATACCCTTGCCCCAGCAAAAACATCAATTTAACCAACGCCGCTTCGGGGCTCATGTCTAATCCGCTAATCACGCCTCTTTGCAAAAGCCCTACGCTTGCGCCGTATAAGCCCATGTCAACCGCCCCGTATGGGCATTGAGTTACGTTTACAATAACAATTCCTTTGTTCACCGCGTTCTCGATTTCATTCAAGAAGTTTGGAACGGTCGGGGCGTTTCCTGCCCCGTAGGTTTTTATAACAACGCCTTTCAAACCTTCGAGAGCTAAAATGTTTTTGAGCATGACATTACTCATGCCGGGAAATATGTCTAAAGACAAGACATTCGTTTCAAAAGAGCGAAAATCTGTAATTTGCAATGGCTCGTGCGTGGGTTTACGTTGTGGCGTTATCTGCGACAAGACGAAACCCGGCGGCTCGCCGACTATTCGTGCTAATGGCTCATAATTAGGGCTGTCAAACACCGAAAAGCCGCTTGTGTTCATTTTGCGCGCCCTGTTTCCGCGAAGAAGCAGGTTGCCGAACAAAATGCTTACCTCGGGAATGACGGGAATATTTTCTGCCGCCGCGACAGCTAAAGCTGCGGCTAAATTTTGCGGGGCATCGCTCCCCTGTTTCGCAATGGGAAGTTGCGCACCTGTAATTACCACCGGCTTTTTGAGATTTTCGAGCATGAATGACAAGGCGCACGCCGTATAAGCCATCGTGTCTGTTCCGTGCAAAATGACAAAGCCATCATATTTGTCATAATTCTCGCCGATTTTTTCAGCAAGCAAACCCCAGTAAGCAGGGTTCATGTCCGATGAATCGATTGAGAGAATCTCTTTAGTGTCCACAAAAGATTTAAACGCACTTAAGCCCACATCGCCCCAACTTACAGGGACAAGAGGGCTTGAAGGCTCGCCTTTAATTTTGTGAGACATTCCGATTGTGCCACCGGTACAAAGCACTAAAACTTTATTTTTTGCTCTCATTTTTTTAAATAACCGCTCTGCTTTTAATAAAGTGTTTATTAATGCGTTTGAGAATTTGCTCACCGTGTATTGATTTTATCATAATATCTGATAATCCCGCGCGGATTGCTTTGTCGACAATCTCTTTTGTCGCGGCGTTGATTAATAAAACAATGTGCGATGAACAAATTTCTTTAATTTTCGCACTCAACGAAAAACAATCAACGTCATGCAAGTCCGAGTCAACCAAAATTAAATTGGGCGGGTTATGGTTTATATGGTTTAACGCATCTTTGCCGGTGGTAACGCAAATTAACTTAAAGCGGCTTCCGGCTAACGCGGTTTTGAGTCTGTCTGAAAAAACGGGCGATTTATCGACCGACAAAATAACCGGCGATGAAACTTCCACAGTTGAACTGCCAGCCATAATTTGTTGCATTATTTTATCAGATTTAATCGTATTTTTTAAATCATAAGCGGTAAATTGTATATCAAGCGAAAGGCAAGCAACGTCAGCTAAGAAGGCTTGACTAAACGCTTCTAATCTGTTAAGAGCAAAGCCATTCGCCCCGATTTTCTTTAACATTTCACAAAGATTGTTAAGCTCACTCAATAAAGTCTGCCTGTCCCCACTTGCGGCGGCATTTTGCATTTTATCTTCAATTTCAGGGAAAGTGGTTACAAAATCATCACAAGACTCGCCGAGTTTGTCAATCACACCAAAGCCAAAACCCAAATCAGACAACTCAGGGATTTTCGCTAATTTCTCCATATTAAAATACATTACAATTATAACTCCTCTATAACGTTCCGCTTGAAATTTAACTTTCAAGCGGAACGAATATTATTTTTTTGTTGCTTTACTGTTTTTATCTCGGTGGAACAAATACCCCGTTTATGGTAACTTCAAATACTACAGAGCCGACTAAGCGATTGTTGTTTATCCTGTCATTGTATGAAACTACGACATATGTTCTTGTGCTTTCCATGCTTTGGGTTGCCCTTTTCAAGCTCAAGGTGAGGTTGTTTGACGTGTCGAGTTTTGCGGTTAATCCCGTTGTTGTTCTGCCTTGAAGCCTGAAGTTGCCGCGTGCATCGGTCATGTTTTGAACTGTCGGCTCAACGTCAGTGACTACAACCTTGGCTTTATCGGTGATTGGCAGGTTGAAGCCGGAACCACTTCTGTAATAATCAGCAGACGATGCTACCAAAGAGGTAATCATATGTGAATCTAAAAATCTTGTGGTATTGTCAAACCTGCTATAGTCCATGTTGACACGAACATAAGTCGATGTTGTCTCGACAACCGGGTTATCAACAGTGACGTTAAATTTAAAGGTTCTGCCGCTGTTAAGTGCCGTGACTAAAACCGAAACTCTTGCCGGCTTTCCGTTAGCTAAATCTCTGCCCCTAATCGGAATGGGTGTGCCTTCAAGCATAGAATGTGGCAGTGAAAATCTGTCGCCGCGGTGACCGAAGCTTGCAAAGTTAAAGCCGTCTTTCTCGAATGAGAATTGATAGATTTCGCTAAAGTCAACGGGGCTGTTGTTTGCCGTGGCTGTCATATAAACATCTTTAGTTTCTCCCACGCCGACTGAGAAATTCTTGAGCGGCTTTTTCTCATGGTCGGTGAGCGCGAATTTAGACGGCCCCACCCTAACGTTGACGACACAAATTTGATAGGCAGCGAGTTGCCCGTCGTTGTTGGCTTTGAGTGCCATTACAACTGCCGAGCCTTCTGTCCGCGCACTTACTCTTCCCCTTGAAACAGTGACGGCGGCATTTTCACTTCTTGCCGACTTAAAGTCAGAGGGGGGTTGTATACTTCCCACGCCGTGCCCAATCGGCAAAGGCATGGCAATCCACTTAACTTGTCTTGAGGCAGTAATGTCATACATCTGTCCCTCAAAACGCTCATAGAGGGTGAGCTGTTTAATCTTGCTGTCAACCGAAACCCCGATAGGAATGTCTCTCTTTCCGCCGTTGAGCCAGACCTCGACATTTGAGGCCGGATTAGGCCCATCGTAGAGAAACAGCACAGGGTTGTTATCGTTATAAACGCCAACGAACGCCGAAGGCGCGATAACAACAGCTATAATCACCACCACAGATATTAACGCAACTCTAATTTTCTTCATTTTCAGACCACCCTTTCCTGCATTAAATTTACCAGCACTTACCATATAAATATATTATACACTATATATATGGGTTTTGCAAGTGTTTTTTTAGTATTTTTTATTATTTTATATTATACCGCTTATAAATATTTTCGGCAGAAATTCTGAAAACTTTAGCAAAATATAGTTTTTTTCTTGTAAATTCACGAAATTACGCCGTTTCACATATTCTGTAATATCGCAAAAGCGATGTAAATTAAAATAAAGGAGTGTGTACTATGTGTAACGAATCAAGATGCCACAGAGACAGAGACTGTGGATGCGACAACGAGAGAGATGGTTGTTGCTTGAGAGTCGAAGTCAAAGGTTGCGGCGAGGAAAGAGAACGCCACGAAAACCGCTGCTGCTGTTGTGTTTGCTGCCCATGCCGCAGACGCAGACGTAACAACTGCTTCTTCTGCTAAAACAAGAAACATACACAGCAGAAGTTAAGAGAACTGTCAAGCCAACGCCGGTTCTTAAAAGCATAGTGAAATTTTATGCAAAAGCCCGCAATAGCGGGCTTTTAGCATTGACTATTATCTTTTATTGTGATATACTACTATTACTGTTGAAAGGGGGTTGTTTTTTTGAATAAATGGCTGAAATGGGAAGATGATGTCATCGGCACGATTGATGCTACTAACGCCGTTTTTTTTACCCAACCCGAATATAATGAGGTGGTGGCTGTCTATACACGTGGGGCACCCTGCCGTTGGACACCCACGCAGTACGCTGAATTTCTTTCAGAGCGTGTAGTCAGCCGTGAACGCCGCGATATTGAAAAAATATTGTTTCGTTGCGGGCTGTCTCGCTATGATGTTTTGCGAATTGCCGAAATTACACGTGGCATTCACCCGAAAGATTTATTGTGGATTGCCTTTAGCGAGGACGAACGCTTAAACACAGTCATCACCGACGTTTTCAATTCGGTTTTCCACCAACGAATTGATTTAGTGGGAGACAGTATCAACACCCCCGAAGGGTTCAACGTAAAACGTTACGGTGTTTATAATGGGCAATACGGGATTTATAAGAAACGCATAAATCCGCTTACCACTGACGTTGAATCCGAAGTCGCCGTATATCTGTTAGCGCGAAAGCTTAAAGCCCCCTGCTGTCCGGCATACCGCGCAACTAAAGACACGGTTTTTTCTGCTTTTCTTTACGACTTTTCAAAAGAATATATCGTGCATTTTCGCCGTCTATTCGGAGGCGAAAGGTCAGAAAACGAATACCAAAATTTAATTGCTGTCCGCCCTCAATATAAAGACGACATCGCCCGAATGTTACTTCTTGATTTTATTACTCGACAAGACGACCGCCATCTTTCCAACATTGCCGTCAAAATAACAAGCGCGGGAGAGACATTCTACCCCCTGTATGACAACGGGCGCAGTCTGTTTTATGAGGATACACAGGAGATGGTGGGGCATGCCGTTGCCGAACCCAAAAATTACGCCACCGCCTTTGGGCATGGCGGCACTTATTGGGATTATCTGCAAGAAATCGCAAACGAACGCAAAGGGTTGCACGAACTGTTAAACTTAAATCTCACCGAAACCGAAATCGCCGCAATTTTAAAAGAAGCCGACTTTAAAGGCTATCGTTTTGAAGGGGCATTAGAATGGATTATAAAAACTATAGAGCTAATTAAATCACTTTGTTAACAAAAAACATAACCATCGACATAAATCAACAAAATACAAACAGATGACTTGACATTTTTTAGGTTTTGTGCTAATATAAAGAAAATGCTTTGAAATTTTTTGAAATTTTTTGAAATTTAAAGAGAAGAGAAAGGTCTGTTATATGTTTAAAAAAGTTTCGACTGATATGAATTTTGTTGCGCGTGAGAAAGAAGTCCTTGAGTTTTGGAAAGAAAACAATATATTTGAAAAGAGTATTGAGGAGCGCGCCGGGTGCAAGCCGTATGTCTTTTACGACGGGCCGCCCACCGCTAACGGCATTCCGCATATCGGGCATGTGTTGACTCGCGTTATAAAGGATATAATTCCGCGTTATCGCACGATGAAAGGCTATATGGTTCCGCGAAAGGCAGGGTGGGACACGCACGGGCTTCCGGTTGAGATTGAAGTTGAAAAAATTCTCGGCATCAAGGGTAAAGAACAAATCGAAAACCACGGCATAGCTCGGTTCGTCTCCGAGTGCAAACACAGCGTTTGGCTCTATAAAGAAATGTGGGAAAACTTCTCTGATACCGTTGGTTTTTGGGCGGATATGGAACACCCTTACGTCACCTATCACAATGAATATATTGAGTCAGTCTGGTGGTCGCTCAAAATGATTTGGGAACGTCAACTGCTTTATAAGGGCTTTAAAGTTGTTCCCTATTGCCCTCATTGCGGAACGCCGCTTTCCTCTCATGAGGTGGCGCAGGGTTACAAGGACGTGAAAGAGCGTTCAGCCGTAGTGCGTTTTAAAGTCAAGGGTGAGGATGCTTATATCTTAGCTTGGACAACTACGCCCTGGACATTACCCTCAAATCTTGCCCTATGTGTCAACGCAAAAGAAGATTACGTCAAGGTTAAGCACGATGGCTATATTTATTACATGGCGAAAGCGACAGTCGAAAAGGTTTTGGGGGAAACCGCTAACGGCGAGCCGCCGGAAATACTTGAAGAATTCAAGGGCGCGGATTTAGAGTATAAAGAATATGAGCCTTTGTTTGACTTTGTCAGCGATAAAATGAGAGACGGCAAAAAATGTTGGTATGTCACCTGTGACGATTACGTAACGCTCACAGACGGCACAGGTGTGGTTCATATCGCGCCCGCTTTCGGTGAGGACGATGCTAACGTGGGGCGAAAATATGAGTTGCCGTTCGTGCAGTTGGTGGATGCCAAAGGGCAGATGACACCCGAAACTCTTTGGCCTGGGGTCTTTTGCATAGATGCGAACAAGGACATTATAATAGAGTTGAAAAAGCGCGGTTTGCTGTTACACACACTTGTGTATGAACACAATTATCCCCACTGTTGGCGTTGTGACAGCCCGCTGATTTATTATGCGCGAAATTCGTGGTTTATCAAAATGAGCGCGGTTCGCGACGACTTAATTCGCAACAACAAAACTATAAACTGGCTGCCCGAACATATCGGCAGCGGGCGTTTCGGCGACTGGTTAGAAAACGTTCAAGACTGGGGAATAAGCCGCGACCGTTATTGGGGAACGCCTTTAAATATTTGGGAATGTGACTGCGGTCACAGACATGCCGTTGGTTCGATTAAAGAACTAAGGCATATGTCGCCCGATTGCCCCGATAACATTGAGCTTCACCGCCCGTATATCGACGACGTAAAAATCAAGTGTGAAAAGTGTGACGGTTTAATGAGCAGGGTTGCCGAAGTCATCGACTGTTGGTATGATAGCGGAGCTATGCCTTTCGCACAGCATCACTATCCATTTGAAAATAAAGATTTGTTTGAACGCCAATTTCCCGCCGACTTCATCTCAGAAGCAGTGGACCAAACTCGTGGTTGGTTTTACTCGTTATTGGCTGTTTCAACGCTTTTGTTCAATGTTTCACCTTTCAAAAACGTTATTGTGTTAGGGCATGTTCAAGATGAAAAAGGGCAAAAGATGTCAAAATCAAAAGGCAACGCGGTAGACCCATTTAAGGCTCTCGAAACCTACGGGGCAGATGCTATACGCTGGTATTTCTATACAAATTCGGCACCGTGGCTTCCAAATCGCTTTCACGCAAAGGCAGTAATTGAACGCCAACGCAAATTTTTAGGCACGCTTTGGAACACCTATGCGTTTTTCGTGTTGTATGCGAATATCGACAAATTTAACCCTGCCGCACATAGCGATTGGGCAAACACCGCTCTTACTCTTATGGACAAATGGCTGTTGTCGCGACTTAACAGCACAGTCAAAACAGTCGATTCAGAGCTTGAAAATTATCGGATTTCAGAGGCGGCAAGGGCGGTTGAAAACTTCACCGACCAATTAAGCAACTGGTATGTTCGCCGCTCTCGCGAGAGATTTTGGGGCGCAGGTTTAAGCGATGACAAAATTTGCGCATATATGACACTTTATACTGCGCTGTTGACCCTCTGCAAAATAGCCGCCCCAATGATTCCGTTCATGTGCGAAGAAATATATCAAAACCTGACAACGGGCGAAAAAGATGCACCCGTGAGTGTTCATATTTGTCCTTTTCCGGAATGTCTTGAGTCCCTCATTGACACGAGTTTAGAACAAAAGATGAGTGCGATTTTAGAAATAGTCTCAATAGGAAGAGCGGCGCGTAACGGCGCGAACATCAAAAACCGTCAGCCGCTTTCAGAAATGTTTGTTAAGTCTGAAGAAGAATTATCCGCAACATTTGTAGACATTATAAAAGACGAGCTTAATGTCAAGAACGTGAAATTTATCGACAATGTTGAAGGTTTTATCTCGTATTCTTTTAAACCGCAGTTAAAAACATTAGGCCCACGCTTCGGAAAGCAATTAGGGGAAATCAAAACAACCCTGTCTGCCATAAACCCTGCCGAGGCAAAGTCATGCCTTGACAAAGAAGGAAAACTGACACTTAATCTGTCAACGGGTGAAGCAGAATTATCAAACGATGACTTATTGATTGAGGTGACACAAAAAGACGGTTTCTACGCCTTATCAGAAGGAAGAATCGCCGTTGCCGTTAACACAACCTTAACCGATGAGCTGATTGAAGAAGGCTTTGTCCGCGAAATAGTCAGCAAAATCCAAACAATGCGCAAAGAAGCCGGCTTTGAAGTTATGGACAAAATCTGCGTTTCATTCAGCGACAACGAAAAAATCAAAGCAATCGCCTTAGCCAACAAAAAAGAAATAATGTCAGACGTTTTAGCAGAATCATTTTTGTTTGAAAATAACGCTAAATTCTGTAAAGAGTGGGATATTAATGGGGAGAAGGTGGTTTTGGGAGTGGAGCGAACAGTTGACAATTGACAGTTGAGAGTTGACAGTTATTGTGTCCGCTTGCGCGGACGACTTGTAGGGGACAGGCTTGCCCGTCCCGCAATTTACTGCGAATTATACACCGCCCGACACGTAAGTGCCGGGCGGTGGTTTTATTGAAATATCACAAATATAGAATAGTATATTTGTCTAATTTTGCCAATTTACAAAATCAGCTTTTTGTTTTATGATAGATATATGGAAAAATAAGGAGGTTAGAACAATGGGCAACACATTTTCTACAGTGCAAATTAAGAACAGCAACTCAATAAAGCCAAACGAATTATTAAAAAATTATATGGAGAAGAAGGGCTTTATTGTCACAAATGAAGAAGAGGCGCAAGTTTCATATAGTCTTATTTACTCCGCTCAAAGCGATTGGGTGACGTTGCTTTCCTCTGAATATGAAGGTGGTGGCGGTGTTAAAGAAGATGCAGAAGGCATTGCCAAGGCGTTAAAAACTCACTGCATTGCGATGAGCGTTTGGGATAGTGATTTTATAGAACTCGAATTATTCGGTTCTACTGCTGCTAAAAGAGACTCGGTAATCATAGGTCAGCACATTGCCGAAGATTTTCCTGCGCCAAGGGGCAACCCGAAACTATGGCAGCCGCTTCTTGAAAATGGCGCGACATGGCAACAACTGTCAGAAATATTCAATAGCGAGCATACTTTTATTGAGGATTCATTGCCGGAATTAGCTCCGCTCCTCGGCATGGATTCTGACATAATTAGAAAATACCAACGCTATGAAGACGTTCAACCGGACAAGCCGAATATTTTAAATGTGTATTTTAAAAAGAAAAACGTTAAAAAAAGCATTTCACTAAACGCAGCCTTCAAACAAGTCTTCGGTGAAGCCCTTGAACCACTTGGGTTTAAGCTAATCAAAAGCAAATATCCTTATTTTGTGAGGGTTGTTGAAGGTGGGGAGATAATTCATGTGATAACAATAAGAAACGAATGGACGGGTGAGCATTACTATAAAGCTTTTAATATCATGGGAGGTGTAGCTACAGTATATCGGCGAGAAATAAGTTTAAATTTAGCTCCGAAGGATAACAGCAATTGGCTTAAATGCAATCACAAATTTTATTTAACTTTAAACCCATTTGACGATGATAAAGACTCGGTGGTAACGAAATTTACTTATGACGAAAAAACAATGGTTGATGTAGTTAGAGACTCGTTAGAAGTAACAAGAAAATTTATGCTACCTCAAATTGGCAGTGCTACTGATATTAATTCGTGTATAGAATATTTCCATAAATTAGGATTGCCTATGAATTTTTATGATGATGGAAATTTCAAGATGACTTTTGATAATGAAGGGTTTTTGTATATAAAAACAAGCAATTATAATGAGCTTATTAAAAAAAATATTAAAAGACATCTTTCTATATATGATTATAATGTTAGGATAGGTACGCATGGATACACACAAGAAGAATATGAAGAGCGTTGTAAAAGAGCAGAAGAAGTAGAAATTCGCGAAATAACTCGTAGAAACAATGTTTTTAGCAACCCTAAATCATCTGTGGAACTTGAACATCGTAAAACGATGAATGTTAAAATTTTAAGGTCTTGCGGATTTAAGATATAAAAAATTAATTATGGAATGAAGTTTCGCAAGACATTCCAACAAAAACAATCCCATACCACACACTGTAGGGGACGGGCTTGCCCGTCCCTTACAATTAATGTTGATTTTTAATGCAGTTGCAAGCGTTCAATTTCCTTATGCGTTAAACCGGTATCTTCCATGATTTCTTCAATGGGTCTGCCGCGTTCAAGAAGTCTCGTCGCAATCTCAAAAGAGCGTTCATTACGCCCCTCTCTACGCCCTTCAATAATCCCCTCTTGCTTAGCTCCACGAACAAACATATTATGGTCACGCCGTGCCTTCTCCCTACGTTCATACAAATCACGCGCCTTTTCATCGGCAGACAACTCACGCA
>WRLV01000023.1 GCA_009777445.1 Oscillospiraceae bacterium
ATATTTTCTAAGTATTTAAAAACATTTCCCATATAATTAGCCCCCCTGTAATGCTAATTATACCATATATCGTCTTTGTTGTGAAGCTTTTTTGAAAAGTTTTTATTCATGCGTTTGGCGTGAGAAAATTCGTCAATGTGCATATATATAGTTGAATATTTTTGTGGGTTTTGACGAACAGTTGACAATTGACAGTTGAGAGTTGACAGTTATTGTAGGGGACGGGCTTGCCCGTCCCGCAATATCGCAATCCAAATTAACAAACAATTAGGGACGGGCAAGCCCGTCCCCTACATTTTACAAAAACCAATCAGAACTTACTGCAAGAACTTATTAATTTCCTCATCAGACATGCCGCCCCGTCTAAACCTTTCAATGGTCTCCTGTATGCCCAACTCCATACCTTCTTGTCTACCTTCTTGTCTACCTTCTTGTCTACCTTCTTGTCTGCCTTCTTGTCTACCTTCTTGTCTTGCCGCCCTCTCACGCGCCCAATTATCCCACTCCATTTTATGGCGTGACTCGTAAACCAAACGAGTTTTCTCATCAGCGGACAACTCCATAAGACGAACTACGGCTTTTTCAACTTGTGGGTTTTGTTCTGCTAACATAGTGAATTCCTCCTTACTTTTGGCAGACAAAAACTTAGTCCACCACCATAATTGCGTACCATCATCGGTAGCAGGAATTTTCGGCAACCCAATCGTATGTATTTCCAACTTATCAGAAAATTCCGAACCCGTTTCAGGATTATACAGCGTATAACAATTGTGATAATTCTCGCTATCATCTATGAAATTGTGGTCGGTAATCACGATGCTAATCACTCGTTTAATGTCAGAATGGTCGTTACCTGATTTCATCTGCCCGGTAATCATTTTTGAAGCGTAATACAAAATTCGTTCTCGTAACATAGGCGAAGGCTTGACTTGGATTTCCACATTTATAATTTCGCCGGATTTGGTTTTGACTTTTACATCAAGTATTCCAAGTTTATCTCCTTTATATTCCCGCAGCAAGTGAGGGTCTACAATCGCTATTTCTTTATACTCGTCAATCGAAACTTTTACCACTGACTGCAATAATCCTGTTAGCTGTTCTATATGGTTTTCGTCGCCGAATATGAGCTTGAAAATATAATCATCGGTCGGCGAAAGAATTTCCGGCATGACATTTGTTCAACGCTTTTGTCTAATACATTCAAAATTTTAACCAACTCCTTTTATATTTTATTATAACATGGTTCTATGTGTACAACTCTGTCGCTTGTCTAATTATATCGTCAGATAATCCTAACGACTTTAAGCGTTTTTTAATTTCGTTTCTTTCTTCCTGTCTGCCCCCTTCCAGCCCTATCTGAATACCTTCCTGTCTGCCTTCCTGTCTGCCTTCCTGTCTGCCTATCTCCAGACCTATCTGAATACCTATAGCTGTCTGTTTATCTCTCCATCTTTCTAATGAATGTTTCATATTTCTCCACCTTTCTAACGTTTCTAACGAATGTGTCATGCCATTCACCTTGCCTTTCTTTAAAATTTGTTTTAAAACCTCTTCTAAATCTAACGGAGGTTCTCCGTTGAAATAGGCATACTCAAGCCACCCCCACAACTCGTTTATTTCATTGTCAATTGACTAAAAATCCTATCGTGATTCCTAATGCTGCTCCGCAGATTACCTCGAGGGGGGTGTGACCGAGATATTCTTTTAATGTTTGTATTTCCATTATTTCTTCAACGTTTTTTTCTTCAGGGTGGTTATTTTCAAATTCAGCCACAATATGGCGTATTCTGTTTAACTCTTTTGCGTGAAGCCCTGCGGCGCGTCGAACACCTGCCGCATCTGACATTACCACCAACGCAAGAGTAAGCGACAAAGCAAACTCAACCGATTCAGCACCGGTTAAGCGATAAATTACCGTTGTCAGCGCGGACACCGTAGAAGCGTGAGATGAAGGCATTCCCCCCGCGCCGAAAATCCTCTCGGGAACAAACTTTCTATATTTCACTGCGTTAATAATAAGCTTGGTAGATTGCGCCGCCGCCCAACTTAAAATCGCGGCGATTAGTGTGGGATTGAAAAATTCCATTTTTTTAGACATGTCCTTTCTGCACAAACGCGCTTTGAAAATATGTTCTCCCATATTTACGGAGATTTATTTTCAAACTTTCCTCAATAAACAAAATTTTAATATTTTCTGTTAAGCAATTCCTCCGTAAGCTCGACAATCAGCATAGGGTTCGGGGTGGCTTTGGCGTGTTCAAGGGCTTTTTTTGTGTAACTCGCCGCCATTTCACGCGCTTGTTCGAGACCGAAAAGGCTGACCGCCGTTGCTTTGCCTGATGCGCTGTCACTGCCCTGCGGTTTCCCTGTGGTTTTCTGCTCACCCTCGACATCTAAAATGTCGTCAATAATCTGAAACGCTAAGCCTAAGTTTTCGGCATAATCACAGGCGTTTTTGCAGTTAAGCTCACTTGCCTTGTCCGCTAAAATAACACCGCATTTCGCGGCGATTTTAAATAAGCCGCAAGTTTTAAGCTTATACATTTCAATCAGCTCTTGTTTTTGAGGAAGCCGCTTCTCGAATAATATATCGGCTTGTTGCCCCGCTAACATTCCGTCTTTGCCTGAGTGTTCGCAAAATTCGGCAATAATTTTGATTTTATTTTCACAAGGAATGTCTGCGTGCGCAAGGAGCTCAAAAGCGCAAATGATTAAAGCATCGCCTGCCAACACTGCCGTTGCTTCGTTAAACGCCTTATGACAAGATGGTTTGCCGCGCCTGAAGTCATCATCGTCCATACAGGGCAGGTCATCATGAATAAGCGAGAATGTATGAACGCACTCTAACGCCGCCGCAACTGCACTTGGCGGTTGGCAGTTGTCGGTTGCCGGTTGCCGGTCGGCATAGCTCTCATAAAACATAAGGCAAATTGCCGCGCGCAAGCTTTTACCTCCCGCGAAAAGTGAGTAGGTAACGGCTTCTTGCAGTAACGGCACGGGCACAGTCTTTTTTGTTTTAAAATAATCTTTGAGCGCGCAATCCACGATTTGCTTATATTCCGAAAGTTTTTTCTCTAATATTTTTTCAGACATGCTCTTTAACCACCCAATATTTCTTTTAAAGACAACTGTGCTGAGTCTAATTCTTTTTGACAAATCGCAATCAACCCGGATGCTTCCGAATACAGCTTTACTGCCGTTTCAATCGGCAGATTTTCATCGTTCATAAGACCGGATATTTCATGAAGCCTGTCCATAGCATTTTCAAAAGATTTTTTCATTTCTCAAACATGCCCTTTCATATTATAGTTGACAGTTGACAGTGGAGAGTTGACAGTTGTGGTGTCGCCGTTGGCGACGTATTTGAATTTTAAATCCGTCCGCGCAAGCGGACACAATAACTGTCAATTGTCAATTGTCAATTGTCAATTGTTCCCGTCATTTCTCCATCATTCATTTTTATAATAATTTTGTCGCCCGGGTTTAGCTGTGTTTTGGTTTTTATAAGCTGAGTTTCTTTATAGACTAACGAATAGCCTTTGAGCATGATTGCCGTTGGGCTTAGTGAGTGGATTAACTCGGCTGTTTTTATAAAATTCAGTTGCTTTTTTTCAAAGACGGCTTTGACCTTATACTTTATTTCAGAAACCCTCTCGAATTGGAATTGCTTGCGCTCGTGATTGGCTTTGAGCTTAGATTTAAAGCCTTGTTTCAAAGTTGACAGATAAAATTTTATGTCGGCTATATCGGGAACCGCAATTTCAGCCGCCGCTGATGGTGTCGGGGCGCGTAAGTCTGCCGCAAAGTCAGCGAGTGTAAAGTCTGTTTCATGTCCGACAGCGCAAATCGTCGGTATTTCGCTGTTGTATACCGCGCGCACGACAATTTCAGTGTTAAACGCCGATAAATCCTCGCTTGAACCGCCGCCCCTGCCTAAAATAATCAGCTCGGCTTTGGTCTCACAGGCTTTAGCTATGCCTTTAGAAATTGAGACGGGGGCTAACTCTCCTTGCACTGCCGCCGATATAAGATAGAGTTTAACTAAAGGGTATCTTCTCTCGAACACCGACAGCATATCTTGAAGTGCGGCTCCCCCTTTAGCGGTCACTAAAGCAATACTCGCGGGGTTTTTCGGCAGTTCGCGCTTTCGCGAGAAAAGCCCTTCTGACAAAAGTTTTTGCTTTAACTGTTCAAACTCAAGATATTGAACCCCTTTACCCTCGGCGTTAAGCTCTTCGGCATACAACTGATAAATGCCGCCGCGCTCATAAACATCAACTCGCCCTTTTACTGTCACCGCCATTCCGTCTTCAGGGGTAAATTCAAGACGCGAGGCGTTGTTTGAAAACATCACGCATTTAATAGAGCTTTCGCCATTTTCATCAGATAAGGTAAAGTAAATATGCCCCGATTTATAATGGCAGGTAAAGTTAAAAACCTCTCCCCTAACCCACACACAACTCAAAGCCGCATCATTTTTAAGCATATGAGATATTCTGCGATTAACCTGAGAAACACTAACAACAAGCGGTTTTTCCACTTCTCTACTCCTCGCTATTTAAATCCGTAACTGTCAACTGTCAATTGTCAATTGTCAACTGTCATCCTCCATGCACTTCGCGATAATGGTTTCCTAACAGGCCGCTTATAAATTTGCTGTCGCTTTCGGTGCCGTATTTCTTTGAAAGTTCAATGGCTTCATTTATCGCGACTTTCGGCGGAATGTTCTCAAGACAATCCATTTCATAAACTGCTATGCGTAATATAGTCAGGATTATTTTCGCTATTCTTTTGAGACTTCGGGTTTTGCTGTATGATGAGATGGTCTCGTCAATTTGAACTTTGTTTTTAAAAACGCCGTTCGCTAATGACAAAGCCGATTTGTCGGTTTCTAACCCAAAAGATTCTGTTGAGTCTTGAGCTATTTGTGTGATGTCGTCATCGCTGAATTCTTTTTGAAACAGCAGTATAAACGCACACTCTCTTATTTCACTTCTCGTCATTTTTTCGGACATGCCCTTTCTGCACAATTGTCTTCATTCATATAAATGCCTATTACACACACATTGACTTTAGAAACGGCAACGCCGCTCATATTTTGAACAGCCGCCTTGATTTCACGCTGAACCGCCGCCGCCACCTGCAAAGCTTTATAGCCCGGTGTCAGCATTATAGAAATATCAATTTGAACCGCCCCGTCTTTAGTTGACACTTTTATCGGGCGGCGTTCTTTCTTGCCGCCGAAATACAGTTCTCTGTCTTTAACACAGACCCCTTTAATTTCAGATGCGGCAATTTGAGCCGTCTTGACAACCACCTCACGGGATATTTTAAGCGAAACACGCGGTTGAGTTATTTTGTTATTCATAAGTCGCCGCTCCTTAATTTTATCATATGTAATCTATTATAGCACAAAATCACGCAAGACACAAGACAAAATTTGTCTTTTCTTAGAGCTTTTATGAAAATAGGCGATTTTTGAGCATTAGAACGCGGTTTTTTGCGATTAGCTCTCCGGTTGACATGTTCGGTTTTTTATGTTAGAATATAAATAGCAGAGAGGGGAGAGGGGGAAAATACTCTATGCGCGATTTACGCATTGCCGACCTTATGCCGAATGTCGGCGAGGTTCACAACGAAAGCCCGCCGGAATATTCCGACGAGCTTATAAGTGTTCCCCTGCCTGTCACTGCTTCTGCCGCCGCTCCTGCCGATGACACCGACATGCAAACCGTTCCGCAGGACTCTGAAAGCAGCGACATTAATTTAGCTGAATATGACAACGAAAGCGATATAAAAACAGAACGCTTTGCGACGGTGCCGGTTGACATTCCCACAAAAAAACCGAAAACTACTCCACGAAAAATTTATTATGTAGGAATGTTCAGTGCGGCTCTGTCTATGGTAGTTTTAGGGCTGTCGTTTATAATCGCGCTGTTCACTATTGAAGAAACGCTGAATGTTCTTAGGCTTTCTCCTATTGTATTAGTGTTTTTAGGGTTAGAGGTTTTGGGGTATTGGTTTTTCAGGCGTGGTTCAAAAATTCGCTTCGATGTCAGCGGCTATGTGGCGATGTTGATTATGGTGGCGATTGCGGCGGGGCTGTCCGCACTGTCAATCGTTGTTTCAAACTCAGATTCGGCGCGAATAAACCTTGAAAGACGATATGAAAACGAAATTCAAAACTCGTTATCGAAAGACTTAGAAAACATCGTCAGCATAAAGGACATAACGGTCTCATTCACCTCATATGAGAGCGACATCGGCGTTTATTCGGGGATAAACGATATAAAAGACACCGACAAATTAGAGCTGAAATTCTATTTTCGCAACACGCAAAAAACGCTGATGGCGTTTGCGCGCGAGTGTCGCGAAATTTTGAAGGTTCTTAATACATACGACATGCCGCTCGGCAATATCTCTTTCATAGCCGACGACACGTTAAGTGCGGTAAGAGTCAATATAAACGGAAAGTTCGAGAGAGATATTTCCGAAAACGAATTAGCAAGACTCGCCTTCTACTTCGCAAGCGATTTTGATGCCGATTTGGTTGATTATGAGTGAGCTAACACAAAAAACAGTTTGTTTTTAAGCGTTTCTTCTCTCTCGGGAGAAAACCAAAGGTGGGTCGAATTCAAACTGTTCGCGTTCTTCCTCCGGCAAGTCCATTGGTTTAATGCCTCTTTCACGACAATATCTGCTCATGGCACGATAATCGTATTCCTGTACAATCTTCTTACCCGGATAATAAGAAACATAACCCCCTGCTTTCTCAGCGGCTTCGTCTAAGGTCAAGCCATTGTATCTATCATCGAACATTCAAATCACCTTCTAACGTATATTTTTCAATTTTTATATTCTTATGATACCACTGTTATGCTAATAAGTCAAGGTTTTTTTAAAACCAAAACGACCACTACCGACTGCCCTCACAAAATATCCTTAAGCAAAATCTGATTTTTGTTTTTGTTCCAATTTTCCGGAAAACGCTTGACATACGTAGTGCCTACGTGGTATTATAAGTATGAAAGGGGAGAACGTGGTGAAGGGAAGCGAATTAATAAAGTTTTTGAAAAGACAGGGTTGCTGTTTATTAAGGCATGGTTCAAGGCACGATATATGGGCAAATCCAAAAACCGGTGGTATAACCGAAATGCCGCGCCATCAAACCGCCGATATCCCTACCGGAACGGTAAACAAAATATTAAAAGACTTAGGGTTAAAATAACCCCGTTATATTTGGTCTATGAATGTTAGGAGTGTGTTTTATGAAATACGTTTATACTGCTGTTTTTAGTCTTGAACCCGACACAAAGGAAACTTATAACGTAGATTTCCCTGATTTACCGGGGTGTCACACTTTCGGCGAAAATCTTAGTGAGGCGTTAGAAATGGCGCAAGATGCACTTTGCTTAATGCTCTACGATATGGAACAGGAAAACAGAGCTATTCCTGCCGCCACGCCGCCGTCAAAAATTAAGGTCTATGGGAATGATTTTGTAACGGCGATATCAGTTGACACCGAATTTTATCGCCGCTTTTATGAAACTAAACTTGTTAAAAAGACTTTGAACATTCCCATGTGGTTGAACGAGTCAGCAGTGCGCGCAAATATTAACTTTTCGAGCGTTTTGCAAGAAGCGTTAAAATCACATCTGCAAATTCAAGAATAATCACAAAATATCCTTAAGCAAAATCTGATTTTTGTTTTTATAAAGCCTTAAAAGGCTGATTACGCTGTCGCATTCGGTGACGGCGTCTTTGTTTTTTTGCCTGATTAGAGAGCTTGTTCGGGCGATGACGGTGGTTATTTCTATTATGTTTCCGTTATCGATGATGAAAAAAGAGTTGCCTGAAATTCTTTGCCACTCGGTGTTAAATTCATCGGTTGCTTTGAGGGCCTCGTCATAGTTCTCATCTTCAACAAGAAGACGAATCGCTTCCATTCGCTCAACCATTTCTTGCGTGTGTTTGTCTACATAACGATTAGCAACAATCGAAACGACTAAAAGTGTCGCCAGCAACACAATACTTATGATAAATCTGTTCATTTTTTTAAAGCCGCCCTTTCTTTTTCGGTTTCTTAACTAAAAAATAGTCTTTGTCATCTTTAACGCTTAACAAAAAGACCCCTTGTGTTGAAACATTGTTATCGAAAAGCGTTTGCCGTAACCATTTTTGGTCTAACCCCGCACTGTTTAATGCATCGGGGCTTAGTTTGCCGTCTTTTATAACCACAACGGGCGGATTTTCAGGGGCTTGAAGATGAGGGGGTGCAGGCGGCTTTTCTAAGAAATTAATTTTACCTGTGTTTTCGACTATGGCGTACTGCACTTGTGAAATGTCAAAAATGTTACAGTCACGCATGGACTCTAATAAGTCGTCAATAGTATAGCGCAGGTCTTTGAGTTGCGCCTGGTCGATGGCGCCGTCACTGATTACCACGCGCGGAACGCCCGTAGTCACCGTTCGCATACCATCGAACTGAAGATTGATTTTAGACATGATTACATTAAGACAAACCAACATTAAAATCGGGACAATCCCCGAAATAACAGGCATAGACAAATCATCAATTGCAAGGGTGGCAATATCTGATATTAAAATAGCAATTACCAATTCAGACGGTTGTAGCTCACCCAATTGTTTTTTTCCCATAAGTCGCAGTGCTAAAATTACCACGACATAAATAACGGCAGTTCTGATTAAAGCGGTCAACACATTACCACCCCCCAAAAATTATACTTTGCGAATGGTATTAAATTATACATTTTGGAAATTATAGTAATATGAATAATAATAAATTATCGCAAGATATAAGAACCACCGCCGAAGAGCTTAAAACATTCATGGAAAATACCGATGACTTGGTTTTGAAATACGGCAGGGCGGGCGGTCATAACATATGCGTTATAACCTGCGAAAACATGACTTCTGCCGACACGGTTGCCAACATGGTCTACCGCCCGTTAAACGCGCTTAATAAAGAAACATTTGAGCTTGAAGAATTTTCCTCTCTCATACAAGACGGGTTGTTGATTGCGGTTGAACAGTCAACGGTAAGCACATATGAAGAGCTTTCCTCTTATATTATGTCGGGTTATGCCGTGTTGTTGGTTGAGGGATTGTGTTACGGCTTTGCTATGGGCGCGCAGGGATTTAAAACCCGTTCAGTCGAAGAGTCAAAAACGCAAAGAAACCTAAGAAGCTCTCGCGAGGCATTTAACGAGGTCTTAAAGACCGGTGTCACCCTGTTGAGAAGAAGAATTAAATCCCCTAAAATGGTGTTTAAGTTCATGACACTCGGCGACAGAAGCAACACCGGAATCTGCCTTTGTTATCTAAGCGACAAGGCGGACAAAAATCTCATTGACGCGATTAGCAAGCGATTGAAAGCGATTAAACTTTCAGACATTCTCGAAAGCGGTTACATTCAGCCTTTTCTTGAAGATAAGGGGAATGTCTTGTTCTCAGAGGTAGGGGTCACCGAACGCCCGGACACCTTAGCGGCGAAGCTGTATGAGGGCAGGGTGGGAATCATGGTTGACGGAACGCCGTTCGCTATTTACATTCCTCATCTTTTTATAGAGAATTTCCAAACCGTTGACGATTATACGGGGAACGTCTTGTTCATGGGTTTTGTCAGGGTTTTAAAATATTTAGCATTTATTTTTACTGTTTTATTGCCGGGGTATTATGTTGCGATTGCCAATTTTCACCCCCAGTTGTTCCCGAGTAATCTTCTTTTCAGCCTGTCGCGTTCTATTTCGACAACTCCGTTTCCGCTTTTGGTTGAGTGTATTATTATTCACCTTGTTTATGAAGTTATGCGAGAGGCGGGCATACGGTTGCCGGTTTATGTGGGTCACACAATCGCAATTGTGGGGGGCTTGGTGATTGGCGAAATTGCGGTATCGGCAGGCTTAGTCAGTGCGCCAATCGCGCTTATTGCCGCAATGGGGGCGATAGCAGGGTTCATCGTTCCCGATTTATATGACAGCATTATCGTGCTTCGGTTCGGTTTTATGTTGGCAGGTGGGCTGTGGGGGCTTTACGGAATTTCGCTGTTAATTTTAGCGTTGTTATTTAAAGTCTGTTCAATGGCAAACTACGGTATTCCATATACCGCGCCAATCACGCCGTTCACGTTAAAGGCAATGAAAGACACCTTCGCCCACCTTCGTTGGAGCGGCGACTCCGACCGCGACACGAAAGTGCAGGACTTAAAAGGCGTGACGTTAGTTGATAGTTGAGAGTGGAGAGTTGTGAGAATGGAGAATAAATGTCTGCCATCGGTTAAAATCGGGAATTTTCAGCTTGCTTCTTTGTTTATTATGACACGTATGTTTAGTGACTGCTTGAATTTTCCTGTCATGGTTTCAAAGTACGGAATGCAGCGATTGAGCGTTATGCTGATTTCTTATGTTGTTATATTTGCTTTATATATTCCGGCGATTATCTTGAGCCGCCGATTTGAGGGTGAGAGTGTCTTTTCGCTTTTCGCCACAAAATGTCGTCCGCTGTTTTATATCGTTGCGCCCTTGTTTATTTTATTAATGCTCTTTCAATCGGTGTTGACGGGGGCAAGCTTAGAGTTTTTTGTCTCAAACACACTGATGAATACAATTTCTCATATTTTAGCAATTTTGCTACTCACCGTTGTTGCGGTATACGGCGTTGCTAAGGGTTTAAGCGCGCTTGTGCGAATTGCCCCACTTTTGTTGACTTTGTTCGTTACCGCCGTTGTGTTGGGCATTATAAGCTCTTTCGGCAATATGTATTTCTATTACCTCTACCCCTCGTTTGTCGATACCCCGGCGACATTTTGGGACGAGGTTCGCTTAGAACTTTCTAAGAACGCTGAACTGTTCGCGTTTTTGGTGTTGTGCAGATTCAGTGTCAAAAAGGCTCAACGTGCAGTATATATGTATCTGCCCGGGGTGCTGTTGCTGTCGCTTTTAATGTTCACCGTCTGCTTAGTTCTTTTGGGGCCGGGGCTGAATATGGTGAGTTTTCCCTATAACAGGGCGGCTATGGTGACAGATTTGGTGGTGCTTGAACGCTTAGACGGTTTAGACATGTTTATTTGGATTATTGCTGCGGTTTTAAAAATCGTCATGTTTATGTCGGTTGTGAGGAATGTCATAGTGCTTGTATTCAAAGAGCGCGCGGCGAAAATGTCAGCGGCGGCATTAACCGTCATTTCAGGGGGATTGAGTTATTTTGTCGCCGCTAACCGTCATTTTTTAATGAGCGTTGACCTGTCATGGGCTATAATCGCGGCAATGCTTGTTTTTGGGGTAGTTTGCCCGATTATCGCGATGTTTCTTTCGAGAGTGGAGAGTTGAAGTTATGAAAAAATTTTTAGTTTGTTTTGCTGTGTTATTTCTTTCGGGTTGTGCGAACTATGTGCCTTTAGACAGCAAAATCATGGCGCAGACAGTGGCAATAGATTTTGAAGAGGGGCAATATACCCTTGCGGCGAAACATTATACGGGCAGTGGGCCGAGTTATAAGGGCGATGACGGCGGCAACAGTGAGCAGGTTATGCTGAAAGCAAGCGGCCCGAGTCTTCTTCATGCCTTGAAAGAAGTGGAATATAATTTCGGCAAGAGTTTAATGTTCGGCGAGTTTAAAACAATTGTCTTAGGGACGGGTGTCATAGAAGGCGAAATTTTAGAAGTGTTAAAGGTTTTGTCTTTAGTGTACGAATCCTATCCTCATATGATTGTGGTGGGGGCAAAAGAAAAAGCACAAGACATTCTAACCGTAAAATATAAAGGTGAGCCGCCCGACACGGGAAAACTTCATCAAATTATTGATGCCGCCTTTCGTGTCGGCGTTTGCCCACCATCAAGAATCGAAACCTTAACAGAAGCGATTGAAAAGGTGAACACCGGCTTTTTTCTGCCACTGATTGAATGCAGGGACACAGGCACAGACATGACCGATGACGGCAGAGAGGTTTTTGTGAACGGCGGCGTAATCATCATGGACGGAAAACCCGTCGGCAGTTGCGACAACTATATCAGCGGCGGTCTCTTTCTTTTCGCGAATTATGGAGAATATGCCACCGTCACTATTGAAAACGAGGGTAGAAAAACCCCCGTTACCCTTCAAAATATGAAAATAAACACACAGCCGGCATTAATTAACGGCAGATTGAATTTTAATGTTCATTTTAAAGCGCAGGCAAAATATCTTGAAACCGGCATAGACCAAGACACCTTAGCTAAGGCACATTCTATTGAAGAAAAACTCAATGGAGAAATAAAAACGCGTTTAAACGATGCGGCACGTGAAATAATAGTACAACACGCGGCGGATTTCGTTGGGCTTGAAAATATAATAAGGCATAAAGACTTTCGCTTATGGACTAAAATAGAGGACGAATATGACGATTATTTGAGAAACGCACACTTCATAATAACAGCCGAAACCAAAATTAATAACTACGGAATTTAACCGGCGAGCCGCCGGCGGCAGATTTTTCTGCTTCTGTAGGTTGTGAATTTCATTATAAATGTTTGAATAATTTTAAAAATTTTTACAAAAACCCTTGAAATTTTTTCAAAATCGTGTATAATAAAAAGAGCGGATAAAAGAAAAACAAGGAAAAATAAATGGAAAACAAAGTTATATATCTTGATAATGCGGCGACAACAAGGGTGAGCGATGAGGTTTTCGCTGAAATGGAGCCGTATCTTAAAAACAAATATGGCAACGCCTCAACGATTTATTCTTTAGGGCGTGAGAGTGCTGTCGCGTTGAAAAACGCAAGAGAGCGTATTGCCGCTTGTTTTGGCTGTGACAGCAAAGAAATATTTTTCACAGGCGGCGGCAGTGAAAGCAACAACTGGGCTATTAAAAGTGCCGCCGAACTAATGAGCGAAAAGGGGCAAAAACATATTATATCAAGTGTGTTTGAACACCACGCGGTTTTGCATGTATTGCAAACGCTCGAACGCAAGGGCTTCGATGTCACCTATCTTCCGGTCGGTGAGAGAGGTTTAATTGACATGAGCGACTTAAAAGCCGCTATTCGCCCCGATACGGGGTTGGTAACGGTGATGTATGTCAACAATGAAATCGGGACAATACAGCCAATAGATGAAATAGGAGCGTTGTGTCAAACACACGGGATTTTATTCCACACCGATGCGGTTCAGGCGGTAGGGAACATTCCGATAAACGTTGACAACATATCTCTTTTGTCCTGCTCGGCGCACAAAATTCACGCCATGAAGGGTTTGGGCTTATTATATGTTGACAAAAAAATAAAACTACCCGCTTTCATTGAAGGCGGAGCGCAAGAGTTAGGGATGCGCGCCGGAACGGAAAATATCGCCGGAATTGTGGGCTTCGCGCTTGCCGTTGAGTCAGCTTTTCGTGACATTGAGAAAAAACGAGAGAAACTGTTAAGCTTTAAGAATAAAATCATAGACAGTGTACTTAAACAAAGCCACGTCAGGGTTAATGGCGATGTCGAGAAAAGTGTTGCTTCAATAGTGAATTTTTCGTTTGAGGGCATTGAGGGCGAATCGCTTTTGTTAATGCTTGACCTTAAAGGAATTGCCGCATCAAGCGCGTCTGCTTGTACGTCGGGTTCACTTGAGCCGTCCCACGTTTTGTTAGCGTTGGGAATGTCTCACGAGACAGCGCACGGCTCGTTGAGAATATCAATGTCTGATTATACAACCCAAAGCGAGATTGATTACTTCTTGGCTCAATTGCCGCCGATGGTGCAAAAACTGCGTAACATGTCCCCCACGTGGGAGAAGTTAGAAAGGAAATAACGTGAACTATTCAGCTCAAGTGATGGAACATTTTTCAAACCCCCGAAATGTCGGCGAACTGCCCGGCGCGAACGCCGTCGGGGAGTCGGGCAACGCTAAGTGCGGCGACATTATGAAAATGTATCTTAAAATCGAAAACGGGGTAATTCAAGATGCAAGCTTTAAAACCTTCGGGTGCGGTGCGGCAATTGCAACCTCGTCAATGGCAACGGAGTTAATCAAAGGAAAAACAATAGAAGAGGCGTTAAAAGTCTCAAACTCAGCAGTGGTAGAAGCCCTCGGCGGGCTTCCCGAATCAAAAATCCACTGCTCTGTATTAGCAGAAAAAGCAGTCAAAGCAGCAATAGCAAACTATAAAGGCAATTGACAATTGACAGTTGACAATTGACAATTGTGGAGTCGCCGTTGGCGACGGATTTGAAGAGGAGGGTTTATGCAACTTATTACGAGGTCGGATTTTGATGGGCTTGCCTGTGGGGCTTTATTGCTTGAGGCAGGTGTTGTCACGGAGTACACCTTTGCGCACCCAAAAGATATTCAGGATGGGTTGGTGAAGGTGACTGAAAATGATGTGCTTGCCAACGTGCCTTACGCGCCGGGGTGCGGCTTGTGGTTCGACCATCATTCAAGCGAACATGAGCGCAATGAACTCGCCGGTAAATATGTGGGCGAGAGCCGTCACGCGCCAAGTTGCGCACGAATTATTTATGAGTATTACGGCGGCAGAGAAAAATTCCCGCAGTTTGACGACCTTATGGAAGCCGTTGATAAGGTTGACTCGGGTAATCTCACACGCGAGGAAATACTTGAGCCTTCGGGTTGGATTCTAATCGGCTTTCTAATGGACCCACGCACAGGGTTAGGGCGGTTCAGAGAGTTTACCATAAGCAACTATCAGCTTATGGAAAAGCTGTTGGTTTGCTGTCGCACAATGAGCACAGAAGAAATTCTCAAACTGCCCGATATTGTTGAGCGCATAGAGCTTTATCATGAGCAGACGGCTATGTTCAAACAGATGATTGCCGAACACACCCGTATAGACGGTGACGTAATAATCACCGACTTAAGGGGATTATCGCCAATTTATACCGGAAACAGGTTTATAATCTACAGCCTTTATCCCGACCAAAACATTTCCGCATGGATAGTTAGCGGCAGAGGGGGATTAGGTTGCGCGGTTGCTGTGGGGTATTCTATTCTTAATCGCACAAGCAGGGTGGATGTCGGAAAGCTTATGCTTAAATACGGCGGCGGCGGTCACAAAATGGTGGGGACATGTCAGTTTAAAGATGAAGAAATTGCTGATAAATTACCCAAACTGCTTGATGAAATTGTGAACTATAATAACTACTACAGTGAACGACATGAGTAACAAGACATTCCCCCAAAAAGAAAAAAAGGGCGCGGCGGCGACAATAAGAACAACAGCCGCAAAGCTGAAAGAAAACCTTAAAAAGGTAATCACCGGCAAAGATGACGAACTCGACATCATTATCAGTGCCGTCCTTGCCAAAGGGCATATACTTATTGAGGACATTCCGGGAACAGGGAAAACGGTTTTAGCCAAAGCGTTGGCAAAAAGCGTTGATGCCCAATTTAAGCGGGTGCAGTTTACCCCTGATTTGTTGCCGGGTGATGTTGTCGGTGTTCATATTTATAATCTTAAAACAAACGAATTTACCCTCAAAAAAGGCGCGGTATTCACGAATATTTTGTTAGGCGATGAAATAAATCGTGCCACGCCGCGAACCCAGTCGGCATTGTTAGAGTGCATGGAAGAGCGGCAGGTGACAATAGACGGGCAGACTTTTATTTTAGACGAGCCTTTCATAGTATTGGCGACACAAAATCCGATTGAAACGGGTGGGGTATACCCCCTTCCTGAGGCGCAACTCGACCGTTTTCTTATCGAAATGTCGTTAGGTTATCCCGACCGCATTTCAGAAGAGGAGGTATTGTCAAAAGCGGCATTTCGTCACCCCGTTGAAGATTTAACCGCGGTAATTGGGGCTGATACGCTTATTGAAGCCTATTGTGCGGTTGAAGAAATTTTGCTTTCACCGGAGCTTGTTTCATATATAGTCCGCTTAGGCGCGGCATCGCGCAACAACCCACAAGTTCGCTTAGGGGTAAGCACTCGTGGGCTTATTGCGATTAAGCGCGTTTCTAAAGCCTATGCCGCGATTATGGGCAGAAGTTATGTCACTCCCGATGACATAAAAAAAGTTGCTCCATATGTTATGGGGCACAGGCTAATCCTCAAAAGCTACGCCCCACGAAAAGCGGTCTTAACTTTAGTCGATGAAATTTTAAACGCTGTTGACGTTCCAACCGAAAGGATTGAAGATGAAGATTTGTAAACATTGTGAAGCGGAAAACTACGAACATTTCGACTATTGCGCCGAGTGCGGAGAAACCCTTCCAGAACTTGAAGTGAGCGAACCCGAAGAACAAATTAGCTTTTATTGTACAAAGTGCGGAAAAAAGCTTGATGAGCCGGAAATAGAGGGACAAGAAAAACAGTTCAATGGTTTTCTTATGGGGCTTTCAATTTTTAATATTCTTGGTCTTATTGTCCTTTTAATCTTTATCAATCCACTTTTAGAAGAAATAGGATTTTATTTTCCTCTCAACTTAGTCTCAATCGTAATCGTAATAGGCAACGCGTGGGCAATTATACTGAACTTGTCTTCAAAAACCGACACTAAGAGATTCAACAAATTCTATATTTCCTCAGTAATAATTTCGATTTTTTCTGTTTTTAGTATCCTGTTTTGGCAGGAGATTGTGGATTTGCCGCTTATATTGGGGTCGGTTACCTCAACGTATTTTATTGTAAAAACCAAAGACACAAAAACAAGACTGCTCTTGCTCTTGACTAATCCGATAATTTATTATTTAATTCTTGCGATGACTGTGCATGCTCATTTGAGGTATATTTATTGGTAAAGGTGGTAGAGATTTATCACATTATCTTGCGTTTTTTATCACAAGCACTTGATTTTTGAAATAGTATAGTGTATAATTATATTGAGCTATGCGCTTTCTATAAAAAAGGGGGGTTATGAATTGCAGTTAAAAGACGATAAGGTGTCGGGTTTATATATATTCACCATGAACGGAAAACAACTTTTAAAGGTTAGCGACCACTTTACTTTTCATAAGCAAGGACAGCAAGAAGACTTGCTTATTATCAAGGGTATAAATCTGCCGGTTCTGCCTAAAAATGCAAAAGTTAATTTAGTTTTAAACGGAAAAGACGGCACACGAGTTAGCTTTGACAGCGTTATTTCGATGTCAATGCCTCAACAGCTTAATGTTCTGTTCAGTCAAATCGGCTCTAAAGCCCTTGAAGAGAGAAGACGCTATTTTAAAATGTACTGCGAAATAAAGTGCGCTATAAGAACAGTTACACGCGATGGGGCTACAGTTGATTTAGAGCCCCCACCTTTGGTTTTGGTTAAAAATATTAACCTCGGCGGCGTTTATTTAGCGGCAGACATGAAAAAGGTTGTGCTTAAATTAAGCGATATTTTCACGGTGTTTATCCCCGATATTTTGGGTAGTAAGCTTCACTTAACCGGAAAGGTTCTTCGCGTTCAGCCCGCTATTTCTACCGAAGAGCAGGGTTATGGGTGTTGCTTTGTCGGGCTTAGCCCCAACGATGAACAGATTCTCGCACGATATATAACCCAGCTTCAATTAGAAAAACGTAAGTCTGAAGGAATGACATACTGATGAAGGGTGCCTTATGAAAAAAACGCTGCGATTTTTGTTGTCGGTTTTCGTTGTTATACCCGCGATTTTGCTGTTGGTTTTTGTTTTTAACATTCTGTCAAATTTTTCGCGGCAAACGCTTGAAACAGAGGTCGGAGAAGTGGGGGCTTTTAAAGCAGCCGCAATTGTGAATGTCTTTGAGCGATATAAGAGCGAAATTTCTGCCGCCGCCTCGCTTGACTTTATAAAGAAAACAGGGGCAGGGCTGTATAACGCTCAAATTAAAGAAGAAACCGACTCGTATATAAACAAAACGATTTTAAATAACCCATATATATTGGATATAGCCATTACCGATGCCACCAGCGGTGGAATTATCACCGACTATATCGGGCGCGAGTTAGTCGGAATTTTTCCCGGCTCTCAGCTTGACCGCGAAATTTCGGAGGCACTTAGTATTTCCGAAATAAAAAGAGAAGATGCCGAGCATGAGCGACAGTCTACTTTTTATATTACAAAGCCGCTTTATAACGACGATGTTTTAACGGGGTATATCCACTTTACCGTAAGCACTGCCGTTTTTTCGCAACAGCTTTTTGACTCAGTTTTTCTTGACAAAGCTACTTTGTTGATTTTAGACGGCAACGGCAGTGTCTTAGGAATTGAAAACACCCTCGCGACTGAATATTCAAAAATCAACGACTCTAAGGTCGTGGATTTTATTTCAAACTTAGACCCCGCCGTTAAGAACACAGCCAATCCTTATGAAAAATTAGAGGAAAGCGCAAGGCATATCGGCGCATATGGTTTTTTGTCGGGAATGGATTGGTGCTGGCTTGTGATTTATCCGGTTTCGGGTTTGGGCGCGCTTTATCAGGGCTATTTTCTGACGTTCGCCCTTGTTTTGTTTGGGATTGTCTTGCTGTGTTTTGTCGCTGTGTTTTTCATTTCTAAAGCCGCTGTCTCGCCGCTAAAGGGCATTATTTCAGCCACTAAAGACATGAACGATGGCGCGAAACCAAAAAGTTTGCCGGAAGAAAATGCGAGAGGTGAATTCGGGCGTATTGCACGGGTTCTCAACACGCTAAATCTTGAGGCGACAATAAACGAGAATTTAAGTTCAGCCGTGTCGCAAATGTCGGAAAGCGTTTCGTTTACGGACGAGCATTTTGTCGAGCAATTTATGAGCGCGGAAGATGTGGGGAAATACAATCACGCGCTTGAAAGACTGCTGAACAGCGGTGTCGAACTCGCTGAGGAATATCTGCTAAAGGGTGATGATGGCGCGCGGCGTTGGTGTTCGGTTAAGGCGAGAAGGGTTGACGACAGCAACGGCGAGCTTAAGGGAATTATAGGCTTTATCACAGACATAGACCGCGAAAAGCGGTTATCAATTCAGCTGTCACAATGCGCCGGTTATGACTATTTAACAGAATTTTATGACCATTCTACTTTTATGAAAGAGCTTAAACTGAAACTCAAAAATGACACTAATATAGCTGTTTTGTTTGTCGCTATAGACGACTTTAGACAGCTCAACAGTCAACACGGGCATATTGTGGGGGACGAGTTGCTCAAGTATCTTTGCACAGTTTTAAAAACCGAGCTGAAGGATGACGGGTTTGTCGGGCGATTCAGCGGTGACGAATTTGCGGTGTGTATCACCTCTCCTAAATTGACGGAATGTGTAAAGCCTTTTGCGACAAGGCTGATTGGCATATATGACAAGGGGTTTTATTCCAAAACGGCTGATACTACCTTGAACTTTAAAGTAAACATCGGAATCGCAATGTCAGAGCGCGGCAAAACAGCCGACGAGTTAATCGCAACGGCAGACGCGGCAATGTACCACATCAAAAAACGCGGAGAGGAAATGACTGAAGGCATATGAAAATTATCGCTATTACAAATCAAAAAGGTGGGGTTGGCAAGACCACAGTTTGCGCCTCACTGTGCGGTTGGCTTACCAAAATAGGAAAATCGGTGTTGGCAATTGACTTAGACCCACAAGGAAATTTAAGTTTTTCGTTAGGGGCAGAACAGTTTGAAAACATGTATACTTTATACAACGTCATGAAGGGCGAGGTTGACCTGCATGATGCTATTCAGCACGCCGATTATTGTGACGTTGCCCCTTCTAACATAACCCTGTCGGGGCTTGAACTTGAGCTTAACTCTGTCGGGCGTGAATATATTTTGCGCGACCAGCTTGAGCTAATCGCCGCTGATTATGAATATGTGCTAATCGACACTCCGCCCGCGCTGTCTATTTTAACTATAAACGCATATACCGCAGCTGACTGGTTGGTGATTCCGATGCTTGGTGAGATTTTAAGCCTTCAAGGGCTGTCACAGCTAAAGGAAACCATTTTTGCGGTAAAAAAATATTTCAACAAGTCTCTTGAAGTTCGCGGCATACTGCTAAATAAATATAATCCGCGCCTAATCTTGACAAAAGAGGTGGAAGAGCTTGCAGCGATTGTTTCAGAACAACTTAACACAGAGGTTTTTGAAACCAAAATCGGGCAAAGTGTCAGCGTGGCAGAAGCCCCTGCCCACGGAAAGCCGATAAGCGAATACGCCCCGCACTCAAAAGCCGCCGAGGAATTTGAGGCGTTGGCGTATGAAATATTAGGGCGCGAAAAACCCCAAAAAGCAAGAAAAAAACGCGGACGAGGACGGCCGCGTAAGTATGGGGACAACTGACGGACAATTGACAATGTACAATTGACAATTGACAATTGTGGTGTCGCCTTGCGGCGACGGTTTGTAGGGGACGGGCTTGCCCGTCCCGAAATAGATGTTTACAAGAAACGGGACGGGCAAGCCCGTCCCCTACATTCAACATCTCGAATTATACACCGCCCAACACAAACAAGTGTCAGGCGGTGTTCAATTCGCGGTGGGCAATGTAGAGAGTCACCATTGAATCACCTACCTGTGAGCGCGCCCCCATTCAACGGGCATACCCATTTGTTCAGCGATTTCCTCGAATTTCTTCACTAAATCGTTAGCGTTAGCGTGTTTGAATGGTGTCCCTCCGAAAGGGGCGATGACATTCTCATTGGGTGTTTTCGATTTTTCAATCAAACTTTTAAAATCAGTGGACTTTGCAATTTCTTCAAGTCTGCTTGCTACAACACCGAAATCAGCGTGGGTAGTTTTACGTTCATTCATTTTTCAACACTCCTCTCGTGAAGATGTAGCCGGCGGTTTGGCTATTTTCTATAAACCGATTTACCTTGTTTGTTTCACTTATGACAGTTTGATAGTGCTTTATTATTGCGTTTTGCGCCATGTTTCGATTTTCAAGTGTTTGATTGTGTGTGAATTTTTCGACCGTTTCATCAATGCTGCTTTTTGTAATCTGCATATTCGTATCGGCGGCTATTTCGATTTCTCTTAAATCCACCAAAAAGCACATGATTTCGTCATGTTTTGGGTCTACCCATCTTAAAGAGTGTACTTCATTACCCACCACCATTCGGATTTCTTCGAGTTGATATTGTATGCTTCTCATTATGTCTCTAAACGAAAACGCCGATGTATTCTCAAAACCGGTTCGCTCCATAGCAGGGTCAAATGGGTGGTTGTGGGTCACTATGTTTCCTTTAGCTTGATTCCATTGTTCGAAAGTTAGACTTACCTCGTTCCCACGCCCTTGACTTGCCCTGAACTGCTCATTGCCGTTTGCATCAAAAACAATCACTGTTTCATACTCGTTTCGAGCTATTAACATCTCGATTCGCTCAATATTTTGCATCGTTTCACCTCTAAAATATAGTATAACACATTTTAAAGGGTGTGTCAAATATTTTCTTCAAACCCGTCGCCGCAAGGCGACACCACAACTGTCAACTCTCAACTCTCAACTGTCAACTGTTCGTCAAAAGGTCTTCAACATAATTCGGCAGGGCGAACGCGCCTATGTGTAGTTGGGTGTTGTAGTATTTTGTGTCGATTTGCAGGCTGTTCCAGGCGGCGTGGTTTAGCCCGTGAATCGGGTGTAGCCCCTTTGAGGCGAACCCGAATAGCCAGTGACCCGATGGATAAGTCGGTATGTGCGCTTGATAGACACGACTGACGGGGAAACTCTCGACAATACGTTTATGCGCCCTTTGCATGGCAACGGCATCGTTGTTGTAGAACGGGCTTTCGTGTTGGTTGAGCATTATGCCGTCTTTGGTGAGGGCTTTGTGACAGTTTCCGTAAAACTCTTTGGTGAAAAGCCCTTCGCCCGGGCCGAACGGGTCGGTAGAGTCAACGATAATTAAGTCATATTTATTCTCACATTTTCTGATATATTTAAGCCCGTCTTGGTAATAAATGCTAAGGCGCGGGTCATCGAAAGAACAGGCGGTTGACGGCAAATATTCCCTGCAAACCTCTATAACAAGGCGGTCAATCTCCACCAAATCAATTTTTTCAACGCTCTTATAGCGACAAAGCTCACGGACTACCCCACCGTCACCCGCGCCGACAACCAACACGTTTTTAACGCTAAGGTTAACCGCCATCGGTGGGTGGACAATCATTTCGTGATAGATAAACTCATCGCGCTCAGTGAGCATCATGAACCCGTCAAGCGTTAAAAAACGCCCGAACTCTTTTGATTCAAACACGTCTATTCGTTGAAACTCGCTTTGCTTGCTGTAAAGCTGTTTGTCAACCTTGATAGACAATCTTACGTTTTTGCTGTGATATTCGCTGAACCATAAGTCCATACGGCGACCTCCGAATCAGTCCTCTAAGTTTTTAAGCGCGGCAATTTCATCGCGGTTAAGCTTAATTTGAGCATCGCGCAAAATCTTCACGTCATTACGCCCCAACAAAATGGCAGGGGCTTCTTTGTTTTTATCTAACTTTACTTTAATTATGCCGGTTAACAGATTCGCATCTTCGACAATTCCTCTGCCCTGTGCTGTTTCGACATAGGCCCCGACTTTAGGGGTAACTTTCAACAGCTCCTCATAGCAATCCTGCTCATATTTAAGGCAGCACATAAGCCGCCCGCAAGTGCCGGATATTTTAGTTGGATTAAGAGAAAGCGACTGCTCTTTCGCCATTTTTATTGAAACGGGTTGAAATTCCCCCAAAAAATTAGAGCAACAAAATTGTCTGCCGCAAATACCTAAGCCGCCTAACATTTTAGCCTCGTCTCTCACCCCGATTTGCCTTAGCTCTATTCTCGTGCGATAGACTGATGCCAATTCTTTAACCAACTCGCGAAAGTCAACCCTTGATTCGGCAGTAAAATAGAACATAATCTTTGAGCCGTCAAAGGTGTATTCAACGCCGATGGGTTTCATTTGTAATTTGTGCGCGATAATTTTTTCAGAAAACAGCTTAAAAATTTCCTTCTCTTTTTGAATGTTTTTCTCAAGAATGTTATAGTCGTTTTTATCGGCCACGCGCATAATGGATTTAAGCGGCTGAACAACGTCATCTTCGTTCACCATTTTGTTGGCGATTACCACCTCACCGAACTCAATTCCGCGCGCTGTCTCAACAACAACGCCGGATTTAGGAACTATTTTGTTTCCCTTAGGAGAAAAATAGTAAACTTTACCCACGTCTTTAAAACGCACTCCTATTACCTCTATCATTATTTCAAACGTCCCTTTCTTCTATAGAATATCAAAGATTTCTGCCGTATAAGCGGCGGCGGCAAGATTTAAATTTGGGTTGAATTTTTGCAAAGTCATAAACTCTTCAAGCTTTTCGGTTATTTGCACAAATTTTATAATTTCTTTTGTTTCATGTGAGAAAACAATGTCTCTCAACAGCTTATGCAAAGCCTTTAAAGTCGAAAGCATTGTGTCGCGAGTTTTCGCCCCTGACAATGCCGCGGCAAAAGCATATTCGTCTTTTTGCCGTAAAGCGGTTGCCGCCCGCTTTGCTAATTCAAAGGCCTCGTCATCGAGATTATCACCCTCTCCGGAAACCGCAACAGACGTTACCCTTGAACAAATAGTCGGCAAAATGTTTCTGTCAGACACGGCGGTGAAAATAAATCGATTAAAATCGGCAGGCTCTTCGATGAATTTAAGCATTGCGTTTTGACAAATCTCGCTCATAGTGTCAACATCTTCAAACACATAGACCCTGTATTTACCTTCGTTAGGAAAAAGCGCACCCTTTCTGATTTCGTTGCGCAAACCTTCTATTTTATACTGGCCGTTTTCAAATGTGTCTTTAACATAAACTATGTCGGGGTGTTGCTTTTTATTTGCTTTATAACAAACATCACACCGTTCACAAGGCACAAAACCACAAAGCCATGCCTTTGCCGAAAAATCGGCAAGTGCGCGATTTTTAACGCCGTTCTCGCCGCAAAAAAGAATTGCATGCGGCACCCTTCCCGATAAGAAAAATTTTTCAACCGACGAGCCACGATAATCAACCTGAACTGCTATAAGAATCCCCTCCGTCAATGCTGTCATCGTGTTCGACCCACTTTTCCACAACAACAGTTCGATATTCGCCGTGCTTTTCCATAATTATTATGTAAGAAATTCCGGCGTTTATTATGAGCCGTTTGCACATTGAACAAGGCTCAACCCCATTTACAATTTTCCCGGTTTCGGGTTCAACACAGGCTAAATACATTGTCGCGCCCATCATTTTATCGCGTGAAGCTGAAATTATGCAGTTGGCTTCGGCGTGAACCGAACGGCAAAGCTCATATCTTTCTCCGCGTGGAATGTTAAGTTCGTCCCGAATACACCTGTTCAAGTCGCAACAATTTTCACGCCCACGCGGCGCGCCGTTATAGCCCGTTGAAATAATTTCATCGTTCTTCACTATAATAGCCCCGAATTTTCGGCGGTGACAGGTTGCGCGTTCGCTTACCGCCTTTGCGATATTAAGATAATAATTGATTTTTTCAAGTCGTTTCATGACATTCCCTCTCTATCATATATAAATAACATTATACTATAAAAAACAAAAAAAGTCAAGCGATTAAGAAGATAGAGACAAACCAAAAATAAACAACAAGCGAAATTGCGTCAACAATCGTGGTAATCAGCGGTGTCGCCATTATGGCAGGGTCTATTTTAAGTTTTTTCGCCAATATCGGCAGTGTGCAACCCACCGACTTCGCTATAATAACCGTCACAAACAAGCTCAGTGTTACGGTCAACGCCAAAAGATAGTCACCTTCACCCATGAGTAATAGTCTTAGGAAGTTTACTATTCCCAATATCGCCCCACACAAAAAGCCTATTCTTATTTCACGCCAGATAATAAACATGAGCATTTTGAAATTGATTTTAATTTCGCCCAAAGCCATTCCGCGAATAATGAGGGTTGAGGCTTGCGAACCCGCGCTGCCCCCCGTGTTCATAAGCATAGGAATAAACGCCGCCAACATCGGAAGAGTGGTGAAATAATCCTCAACATTAGAGATAATCGAGCCGGTGAGCATAGCCGAAAACATAAGCACTAAGAGCCAAAGAATTCTGTTTTTTGTGAGGATTGTCACCTTCGTTTTCAGATAAGGCTCTTCTGACGGATTAAGTGCTGCCATCTTTTCAATGTCTTCGGTGGCCTCTTTCTCGATAACGTCTACAACGTCATCGATGGTGACAATGCCGACTAATCGCTGTTCTTTATCCACAACCGGCAACAACATCAAGTCATAACGTCTGAACATATCGGCGATTTTCTCTTGGTCATCGGTTGTGTTTGCAAAAAGAAAATTGGTATTCATGATGTCAATGATTTTATCATCGGGTTCAGCTAACATGAGTTTTCTTGCAGAAACAGTTCCGACTAAAAAGCGGTCGCTTCTCATGACAAGGCAGGTATAAATGGTTTCTTTATCAACGCCCGTTGTTCTGATTGTGTCGAACGCCTCGCTCACAGTGTTGTATTCTCTAAGCCCGACATATTCGGTGGTCATTATGCTGCCCGCCGAGTCATCGGGATATTGTAAAAACTGATTTATGGTCTGTCGCATATCCTCGCCAACGTTTTTAAGCACACGCTTCACCACATTAGCGGGCATTTCTTCAATAAAGTCAACCGCATCATCGACAAACAGCTCGGTTATAACCTTTCCCAATTCAACGTCAGTTAAGCCCTCAACGATTAACTTTTGGGTTTCGGGTTCCATATATGAAAAGACATCAGCGGCAATACTTTTGGGCAAAAGCCTAAAAATGCGCACAACATTTTCCCCGCTCAAACGCTCGAAAACGTCCGCCAGGTCAACAGTGTTCATCTTTTTAAGCTCGCCGTGAACCTCAACGGGATTAACAGGCGACTCATTTAATAAATTTAAAATCTTATCGTTCATACTATTAGTATACTATCTTTTACTCTTTTTGTCAACTTTTGAGAAATAAGTTTGAAAATTTTATTTGGCACTTGAAAAGTAAGAAAAAATATTTTCAAAACTATTGACATATTTGTTTTGACACTGTATAATATAAGTATATCGCAAGCTGAAAAGCCTGTGAAAATGTTCGCCGCACACCGGAGCGGGGTACAAAAAAAGGCTCGACAAATTTTCGCCGCACACCGGAGCGGGGTATAAAAAAAGGCTCGAAAATTATGTCCCGTTGCCTATTTAATGGGCAACGGGGTTTACTTTAAGGAAGTGAACATGAAAGAAGCTGATATTAGACCGGGTTACGTCTACCATATCAAGGATTCGTATTTTGATTTAGCAAAAGATGATAAACTTATGCGAAACCATGAGGGTGGTGCACATCGCCCTACATACTTTTGCCTTAAAGACGAGAAAACCGGGCTGTTATGGGTAATCCCTATGAGTAGTCGGGTTGAGAAGTATACGGCACATATGCAAAAGGATATTGAACGTTACGGCAAGTGCTTGAAAATCGTGATTGGCGAATACGCCAGTGTTAATGCGGTCTTTCTGCTACAGAACATGTTTCCGATTTTGCCCCAATACATCAATCATATACACATAGTTAAGAAAAACGCAGTACCCGTGAATACAAATCTGCAAACAATTCTGGGTAGAAACTTCCGTGAATTGTTGCGTTTACATCGCAAGGGAATGAAAGTTGTCTTCCCTGATATAATCCGATTAGAGAAACTTATGTTGGAAGAACCGGAATCAGAATAATCTTGTATAGTAAATTGTGTGGCAAAAGCTACGCACTATTGTAGAGGGGTGGGCTTGCCCACCCTGTCTTTTAAACATCTGCAAATTGCGGGACGAGCAAGCCATCGATATTCATTTCGGTACGGGCAAGCCCGTCCCCTACATAAACTGTCAACTGGTCAATTGTCCGGAAACTCCGGTATAACCCCCGTCAAATAATTTCTAAGCGTGGAAAGATTTAGTGCATCGCTCGCCCCTTCCCCTGCGACTTTGCATTGGTCGTTGAGTGGGAAAACTTCCGGATTATTTCCTACAATCGCGTATTTGAGATAGGTTAAATCAGCTATATTTATTCTGCCGTCATTATTGCAGTCACCAAGCGCGTATTCAGGTGGTGCTTCACACGGCTCGTCACATTCGCCCTCTCCCTTGCAATCGGGTCCACAGGGTTCAAAAATGGGCGGTGCTTCATAATGGAATGCACACGGATTTTCACTTGTGCAAATACGTGCTAATTCTGTCGCACCGCAATTTTGGCAGTGAGTGCAGTTAGCGGAAGTGTCGGGAGTATGGCTTGATTCACAAGGGCTTTTTACCGTGATTGTGATTGTTGTTTTGCCGGGTTCTTCATTGTCATCGCCGCTCACGAAAGTGAAGCCGAGCGGATTCCACTCCACTGTAAACATGTGGTTTTTAGGCGCGTGGTTTGTGCCGTAGTCGAGAGTTGCCATGAATTCTTTGCTGAATGTGATTATTTGCGCATCGTTGTCTACGGTGTAATCATCGGCTGTAATGTCGCCTGTCATTGACTTAAACGTATTTCCGTTCATGTCGATATCAACAACTAAATCCAATCCCGAACCGTAGATGTAATCAGCATTCGCTGTTGCCGTGCTGTTTGTGTAAACCACAATGCCGTCCGAACGTATGATTATGACGTGAGCGGCATTGTCGGTAATCCGTGCGTAGATGTAACCTTTCCAGTTTGCGTTGATAGGGAATGTGTTTGTGTATTCAGCCCACACCACGCTATCCATTTCGGACACATCTGTGTACGCAATGTCGGAAAGCAGATACTCAACCGTAGCCACGCCGGAACCGCCGTCCTCGCCTGTAATCGTCACATCAACCGTGCCTTTTGAAGAAAAGAACAGCTCAAACGTGATTGTGTTGAGGAAAGTCGTAAAAGCGTTATTTCTGATTTTAATTTCGCCTGTGGGTTCGGTTGTGTCATTCCATTTCGCATAAAATATCTTATCACCTGTATCGGTAGCAAGAATGGCAGTTACCTCCGAGCCTGTGAAATCTTCATCCTCAAACCAACCGCCGAAAGTCCAACCCGTTCTTGTCGGTGTCGGGAGTGGTTCTAATCCTGTACCGAAAGTGTAACTGCCTGAAGAATCGCCTGTACCGCCATTGAGGTTGTAGGTTATGGTGTAGTTAGAAGCAATAACAGTCACGCCCGGCACTTCGATAAAGCCCGTGTTTGTGCCGTCGCGTTCGTAACTAATGCCGCTTTTGCCGTTCTCAACCGCCCAAACCGCCGTCCCGCTTGCAGACGTAACGTCTAATCCGGTTGATTCTCCCGCGTAAAATGCTGTTGCGTCGGTTGTTTTGGTTATGCCAATTACCGGGGTATTAAAATTCCTCGATCCGGTGTATGTCGCACCGTTATTTACGAACACAGCCCTATTGCCGGCCGCAACTATATTGCCATTGATATTTGCGCCTGAGTCTATAAACACAACGGTGGAGCGGTTTGCATTTGAAGGGGCACTTATTGCTGAATTGTTAGTGGCAGGTTGAATCGTGCCTCCGGTAATGGTAATATCGCCCATTGCACTGATAACAGTACCACTCGCGGAAATGAGTTCGCCACCGCTTACAACAATATCAACTTGACAGTTACTCGCATTAATTAAAACGGGACCACCTGAAGTACGAGTGCCGGTAATCCTTCCATCCGCAACCTCAAACACACCTGCACTGCTTTCGGTAAATTCAATAGTAAAAAAATCGTTGTTTGTGTAATAAGCTTTCCACACAACCCTTGATGTTTCGGGAATGTTAAAAGTTAATGTTCTGTTGTGAGTACTGCCGCTATTAACAACAGGCGCGTCCTCACTGCCGCCGATTATTGTAACGGTCACATTCTCGGGTACGGTAAGCGTACCAAACGCTCCCTCTGCGATTACCACTGTGTCGCCGTCACGAACCGTGAGTATAGGGGACGTTGAGGTGCCGGCACTGCTGTTCCACAAAACACCAAAAACCCACCTCGCGTACAGGGTTATATTCTCTGTCACGGTGTCCGTGTCGAAATCCCACGGCTCGGCTAAGGCTTCGTCTTTGTACCAGCCGCCGAAGCTAAAGCCTGTTTTTGTCGGCTCTGTCGGGGCGGTGATTTTTTCGCCGCGGCTTACGATTGTCTGCGTGGGTTCGGGAGTGCCGCCGTCTACGTTCCATGTGACGGTGGTAAGGTCATTACTCCATATCCATCTCGCGTACAGGATTACATGGTCGATTACGATGTCCGTGTCAAAATTCCACGGCTCGGCTAAGGCTTCATCTTTGTACCAACCGATGAAAGTGTAGTCGTCTCTTGTCGGCGGCTTGGGCTGGGTGATTGTGCCGCCTATGTCTATGCTTTCAATCGTGCCAACCGCCGAGCCGCTTTTGGAATCGAAAGTAACGGACAGAGGGAACTCGATTATCTGCGCGTCTGCGTGGAAAGGATTCCCAAGTGCGGGGGTATACGCCGCTGTTGCGCCTGTGGGGACATACACCCTCCTAAGCGCTTGAGGGAAAGATGATGAACCCAAAGTCGGGGGCGTATTGCTTGAAAATATGACCAATGCTAAATTCGTATTGTTGAACGCCGCAATTCCTATACTCGTAACACTTGCGGGGATTGTGACCGAAGTTAAGCGCGTGTTTTCAAACGCCAACGATTGTATAGCAGTAACGCTGCTGGGGATTTCGATGGATGTTAAACCCGCGTCTCTGAACACGTCCGACCCTATGGTTGTAAAATTCGGGTTGTCGGGCAGGGTTACCGATGTTAAGTTCGCGCAATTCATAAATGCGTACATTCCTATGGTTGTTACGGTGTTTGGGATGGTGATGGAGGTTATGCCCGTGCCTGCGAAGGCACTCTGCCCTATGGTTGTAATTGTACCGTCAAACACAACAGACTTCACATCGGCAGGCGTAACATCGTCTCTCCACGCCGTCGTCCCGTTGTTAGAGCGGACTGTGAGTGTTCCCGTATCAGAATCGAAGCTCCACGGCTCAGTGGGTTGCGTCGCGCCTATTTCAGATATCTCTGCGCTTGTCGGGATATGCCCCGAAAGGGCGACGGTGTAAGCCGCTAACGTGCCATCGGGAACGAAAATTTCTCTAACAGCAGAACCTGTTCCGCCTAAGCTACCGCTGTTAAAAGTCGGCGGCAGAGCGGATAAAAATGTAATCGTTTTTAAATTCGAACATTGCAAGAACGCGCCGATTCCTATGGTCGTAACACTCTCGGGGATGGTGACGGAGGTTAGACCTGTGTTTTGGAAGACGTAGGCTCCTATGCTTGTGAAATTGCTTGGGATGGTGACGGAGGTTAGGCTTGTGTTTTGGAAGACGCTGGCTCCCATACCTGCGACACTGCTTGGAATGGTGATGGAGGTTATGCTTGTGTCTAAGAAGGCATCGCCCAATATGAATGTAACATTATTGCCCTCGAATTCGACTGATTTTACAT
>WRLV01000024.1 GCA_009777445.1 Oscillospiraceae bacterium
ACGGCGCGAAAATCAGCATTGACTTGCTTATTAAATCCTCCGGTTTGTATTCGCTGAGCCGTTTAGTCGGAACTTTGTAAGAAACAATATTACTGTCCGGTAATTTTAGCTCAATCGTTAACTCGTGGGGGGTGTTTTTATTGCCTCGCAGGTAGAATACAACCGTTTTCGGAAAATCTAATCGTAAATAATCTGCACGAAGCGTTGTTCTGTGTTGCAACGCCGCTCGATATTGATAAACGAATATTCTTAAGGGCATTGACTCGTCGTTCTCGCTTTGAACTTCGACAAGGTAATCGTCTTTGCCAATTCGAAGCATTGTGTCTGAACGCTTTTCCTCACCGTCAAAATGACTTTCGGGGTTCAATTCGGGACGGGCAAGCCCGTCCCCTACAACCCGTCCGCGCAAGCGGACACAATAACTGTCAACTCTCAACTGTCAATTGTCAACTGTTCGTATAACACCGCCACCACAGGAATAAGCATAGCGGGCAGTAGGTTTCCTACTTTTATTTTTGCGATGTTCAGCAGGTTTAAGCCTATCGCGAGTATTAGGACAGAACCGACTATTGAAATTTGTGATATGAGTGTCGCGCTCATATAGGGGGCAATAAATACTGCCCCCATTGTCATAAGCCCTTGATAAACGCCGACGACCACCGCCGAGAGCAAAACTCCCACCCCCATTGTGGAAGCAAACACCATAGCAGTGATTCCGTCTAAAAGCGACTTTGCGAATAAGATGTCGCTGTTGCCGTTAATGCCGTCTTCTAACGCCCCCACAATTGCCATTGAGCCGACACAATAAACCAATGTGGCGGTGACAAAACCTTGAACAAAAGTCGAAGGGGGTTGTGTACTATCTGCCACCGGCGGTCCGGCGGCGAAACGTTTTTCACAGAAGCTTGCTAATGTGGCGAGTTTTTGTTCTATTTTCAGCAGTTCGCCGATGGCGGCTCCTATTGCAAGAGAGAGGACCATGAGTAGTATATGTTCAGACGAAAGGGTGTTGTCAATCACGGCAAATGAACCCGAAATCACCCCGACAATCCCAATAATAATAACAGCAAGTCCAATCCCCTGCATTATAGTTTCGGTAATTCTTTTTGTCAAAACCTTCTTTAAGAGCAACCCTGCCGTGCCACCGACAAGAATGGTTATAACGTTGACGAGAGTTCCTAAACCTATCATCAGTCTACCTCTATATTTTACGGTTGTCGATTATTCGTTTTGCCTTGCCCTCGCTTCGGGGTATGCTTTTTGGCTCTACCAATTTAATTTTTGCGTTAATGCCTAAAATGCTGTCGATTTGCTTGCTTAGTTTTTGCTCGGCATTTTCTATTCCTTTTACGTTATCAGAGAGCATTGATTCTGAAATTTCAATTTCAACCGTCATGGTGTCTAAGTTGTTCACCCTCTCAACAACGATTTGATAATGCGGTTCGACTTCGCCCATATTTAACAGCACGGACTCAATTTGCGACGGAAAAACGTTAACGCCGCGAATAATCAGCATGTCATCGGTTCTTCCGGCTGGTTTTGACATTCTGACGTGAGAACGACCGCAGTCACATTGCTTATAAGTTAATGAGCAAATGTCCTTTGTTTTATATCTTATAAGTGGAAATCCCTCTTTGTTAATGGTGGTAATGACTAATTCTCCCATCTCGCCCTCGCCTAAGGGTTCACCGCTGTCGGGGTGGGTTATTTCTGCTATGAAACAGTCTTCCCAGATGTGCAGACCTTTTTGACAGTGGCAGTCTTGCGAAACAGAAGGCCCCATAATTTCGCTCAATCCGTAAATGTCGTGGGCGCGAAGCCCTAAGCGGCTTTCTATTTCTTGCTTCATGGCATCGCTCCACGGCTCTGCCCCAAACAGGCCGCTTTTGAGTTTAAGCTCGTCTCTTTTTATTCCCATTTCAGCCATAGTTTCGGCTATATAAAGAGAATAGGACGGCGTGCAACAAAGGTGGGTGACCCCGAAATCTTTGAGCATGGTTATTTGACGTCTTGTGTTGCCTGATGATGCAGGAATTGTCACTGCTCCTAATTTTTCCGCGCCATAATGCGCACCCAAGCCACCCGTGAACAGTCCGTAGCCATAGCCCACTTGTATTCGTGAGTCTTTGTCCGCACCTGACATTACAAAACAACGCGCCATACATTCCGCCCAAACATCAATGTCCCTTTTCGTATAGCCTACTACTGTTTGTTTGCCTGTTGTTCCCGACGAGGCGTGGATTCTCACGATGTCTTGCATGGGTGCCGCAAACAGCCCGAACGGATAGGTGTCGCGTAGGTCTTGCTTGACGATTACGGGAAGGTCTTTAAGGTTGTCCAACGTTTTTACGTCGCCCGGCAAAAGCCCTTTCTCCTGCATCTTTTCGCGATAATAAGGCACGTTTGTATAGACGTTTTCAACAGTCGCCCTCAGCTTTGTCAGTTGAAGCTCGCGAATTTGTTCGCGGGGCATAGTTTCGATTGTTTTGTTCCAATATAGTTCCATGTTTTAGACCACGCCTTTCTTAATTTTTTTCTTTTTTAGTTTTAGATTTTCTCAGAGCTTTGAGAATAAACATCATGCCGATTCCTGCCGCCGCGCAACAAGAAGCGATGACAAACGCCGGGAACATGTCGTCAATATTGCCTGTTTCAACGGCAACGTTTCTGTAAAATCCTGCGATTTGAGATGAAATAATCGCGCCGCCGCCAAATCCCAAAAGAACGAACCCATAGTTGGTCGCCATGTATTTCGCCCCGAAAAGGTCAGCGATGAGCGATGGAAATGTGCTTAAAAATCCACCGTAGAAAAACCCGATAATTGCGATTAAAACATAAATCATAAGCCCTTGCGCCGCATTTATTAAGAGCGAGAGCCCTGCATTGCCGGCGAGCAAGATTATTATAGTATTTTTTCTTCCCAATTTATCCGAAATCATTCCCCAAATCAGCCGCCCGAACGAGTTGAACATAGAAATTGCCAACACTCCGATAGTGGCGGTTTCTGCCAACCCTTTAGCAATGGCAATTGGTTTGGCAAATCCTATCATCATAAGCCCACCCATACAAGCAAGCAAGAAAGTAATGGTCACCAAATAAAACTCAGGTGTTCTGAGCATTTCAGAAGAGGTGTAGTCACGAGTCGCTTTAATTACCGGGGCTTTGCCGCCTTTTGTGGTGGCCTCGCCGGTATAACCTTCAGGTGGGTTAACCATGAAAATGCTTCCGATTGAGCAGACGATTAAGAACACCACGCTTAAAACCATGAAGGTTTTAAATTCGCCGAATTGAGTTATATCGGTTGCCATCATAGCCGTGTTTGCCTCAGCCGCGCTTAAAGTGCTATCAAGATATTGTGTTTTAATAACTTTTAAATCTTCGCCGTCAAAAGTGGTTATAAGCCACTCTACTATAGGGGTGAACACAACGCCGCCGAAACCTAAAGCGGATACGATTATTCCCGTCACCAAGCCCTTTTTATGCGGATACCATTTTTGGGCACATGCAATTGTGGTGGAATAGGTAAAGCCCATACCCACACCGCCCATTAAGCCGTAAGACAGCCATAAAAGCCAAGGGAAAGCGGCGGTAACAAAAGATGCGGCGAAAAAGCCCGCGCTTAGTATAATTCCGCCGATAAAAACCACGCGCCGCGTGGAATATTTCACTGCCAATTTTCCACCGAGGACACTGCCGATGGTGAGCGTTGAAAGCAAAAGAGAAAAGGTTAACGCCGCTTGCGCGTTGTTGCCGCCGAAAACGCTATTGGCGATTCCTGTCTGAAACACGCTCCAGATATACGCTATGCCGAGTGTGAGTTGAATTGCTATTGCCGCCATTACCACAAAAATTCCTTGTTTCTTCATCCTTTTTAGACCATACCTTTCTGCACTTAACGTGCCGTTTAAAGTTTTGTTTTTTGCAAAAGAAATAGCTCGGTTCAATCTCCGGCGATTGTCCGAGCGTACACAATTGCACTTACATTACAATTTCAGCATACCCCCAAGACAACCGCGCGTAATAATAAAAATAAACAGCCCAAATAACAAAGCAAATAGTGCTTTGTTAAAAAGACAGTTTAAAAGAATTGCTACTGCGCTAACGTTGTTCATTTTAAAATATGCCCTTCTATCAAAATTCTGTGAAATCAGAGCTATTACACTTGATTTTTCCATTATACATAAATTTTCTAAGTTTGTCAAGAGAATTTTGAAAAAATTTTATTCATGCGTTTGGCGGGGTTTGATGTAGGGGACGGGCTTGCCCGTCCCCTACATCCCGTCGCCGCAAGGCGACACCAAAATTGTCAATTGTCAATTGTACATTGTCAATTGTTCGTCAATTGTCCGCCATAAACTCCTCCAAAGTCAACCCCGAATTTTTAATTTGCTTTGCTGTATACAGACCGACAAAGCGGAAGTGCCACGGCTCAAACGTTATGCCTGTTATATCTTCTTTGCCATCGGGATAGCGTAGAATAAACCCGAAACGGTGGGCGTTTGCCGCAAGCCATTGTGCCTCCCACGTGTTGGCGAAAGCGGGGGTAATGTCATCGTTATAGTCATACCAGTTGGTGGTTGTTATGTCGATGGCAAGACCCGCATTGTGTTCAGACGCACCGGGTGGCAAGATTTCGCTCAAAGTCAGCGCGAGTGCATCTTCGTGGCTGTGGCCTTTCCCCCTTAAAAACCGAAATTGATTGTCAATCGCACGTTGCTGTTGCTCGGGTGAGCGATATGCCGACAAGACTGAGAACCTGCCGCCTGCTGATGTTCCGGCGGCGAGCATTTGTCGCGCATATTCGGCACAACGACTGTCCATTCTGAAGTCGTCACGAACGGGTTCAAATTTAATACCTTTTAAATAGTTTTCGGGAAGAGGTTGCGCTTTGCTTATCAGCAAGTACGCCCATTGATTATCCGCGCGGTGAGAACGAACGCTCATAACATTACTCCCTCGACTCATATATTCGGGGGCGAAAAGCCGCGCCCTCACGGCGTAATAAACAATCTCGCCATTTTCAACTGTATTGTCGGTGAACGAAAGCTCGCGCGTTGTTCCGATGGGTTTGAAACCACCATCGGAGTGTGTGCTTTTATGCACGCTGTAATCATAAGCGGCGTTCACGCTCTGCCATTCAATTACGTTGCCACCGGGTGACGGCGCAACCGCTGAAAGCACGGGTGTCTCTAAGGCGTTCAACGCCCCGAATTTCTTTTCACTTCTTCTAAGCACGGTGGTCTCGTCGCCATCGTCGGCAATCGCGCTCACCGCATATTGATACAGCCTGTTTGCACGAATATCGCTGTCAACAAAGCGGCGTGCCTGAGTTTTTCCGATTAGTTTCAGGCTGTCGTTTGCTGTTTCGGCGCGGTATATGTAGTAAGAGTCTGCTTGCCGTATTCCGCTCCACGAAACAACGATTGCGCTATCTGCTTCACTTATGGTTAATTCCCACGGTGGGGGTGTTCTTTTTGGTGGTTTGGGTGGAATGTCTTGGTTTTCCTTTGTCTGCGCCCCTGATTCTTCAAACTGTTCAACCGTTTCAGCAGCGGCTTGAAATGCACTAAAAGCACACATTACAACCGCCATAACCGCAATCAATATTCTCTTCATCTTTTCAGACTTCCCCTTTCTAAGTGGGAGCATTATAAATGCTTCCCTTTCCGCGCATACTCGGAATTTATTTTAAACTTTCACTTCTTTCTTTTAAAAATTGTAATTATAATCAACACGACTAAAGCCGCAACAGCGGGATAAATAGCCAACTCGACTCCCGTTGTCGGGTTGGTTGTTGCAACAAGAGCAGTGCTTGCGCCGAAGATGTTGTTATAGCCCGACAGCGCGCCTAATAAAACAATTATTGCCAAAGCCCCCGCTATAATTTTGATTATGATTTTTCTTGTTTTGTTTTCTTTCATAATTTTATTTACCTTTCTTAGCCGCCTTTTCGGTTGTGATTGTTCATCGCCGTATCTATGTCGCCTTTGATGATTAATTCAGCCGCTTTAAGTGCGTTGTCCAATGCCTTTTCAAGCATAGCCCCTTCGGCTTTTTTGAAGGGTGACAAAACCCAGTCAGAAAGCGCGAAGTCGGGGTGCGGTTTCGCTCCGATTCCTATTTTGATTCGCGGAAATTGGTCTGAGCCGCTTTGTAATATTATGCTCTTCATGCCGTTTTGACCACCGTCACTGCCACAACGGCGCACTCTTATGTCGCCCACACTGCCGTTTATGTCGTCATATATAATCAATGTTCTTTCGGGTTCAATCTTATAAAAACGCATGGCTTCAACAACCGCGTCACCGCTTTTGTTCATAAATGTGGTGGGTTTCATAAGCAGGCATTTAACTGAAGAAATTACCGCTATTTCGGTGAGCGACTTAAATTTCAGCCTCTTTAATTTAACCCCGACACTTTCGGCTATGCCGTCAACCGCCATAAACCCACAATTATGGCGTGTATTTTCATACTTCAACCCGGGGTTGCCGAGACCACATATGATGAAATCGGGAGTCCCTATTTCAGCCTTCTTACCTCCAAAAAAGAATCTAAACATGGCAATTAAAAATGTCGCCGCTGACAGAAACCGGCTTTGCTTTAGGCTGAGCATCTGCAAAAGCATTGATGTCATCTATAATTGTTTTCGGGACAAACGCGCTTATATCCCCTTTAAGCATGGCGATTTGTTTCACCACGCTTGAAGACAAAAATGTATTTTTCGAGTCCGCCGTCAAGAACACTGTTTCGGCTTTTTCAAACATTCCACGGTTAATCAACGCCATTTGGAACTCATATTCAAAATCAGACATTGCACGAAGGCCCTTCACAATAATGTCGGCACTTTTCTCTTTCATATAGTCAACTAACAAGCCGTCAAAAATATCTATTTCAACATTCGGAATATCAATGGTAGTGCGCAACAAAAACTCTTTTCTCCGCACAGCGGAAAAAGTCGCCGCCTTCACCGGGTTAACCGAAACAAGCACAATAAGGTGGTCAAAAAGTTTAGCCGCACGCCTGACTATATCAAGATGCCCAAAAGTCACGGGGTCAAAACTGCCCGGATATATTGCTGTCTTCATGCTACACTCGCTTTCTGTATAAAGTTATTTCGCGTGTTCCTTTTTTATACGTTTTATTCAAACAAAATTCGCCCACGTTTTCAGGGAGAGTTTCTCCCCTTTCGTGTTCACATACTATAATTCCCGTTTCAGAGAGCAACCCCACCAAAACATTCAAAGTTTTGAGAATAAGCCCACGGCGATAAGGCGGGTCTAAAAATACTAACTCAAACGGTGAGGCATCATCGGCAGAGCGAGAAAACAACTTCAAAAACGTCATGTGGGGGATATTAAACACCTGTCCTTTATCCGCAAGCCCTGTTTTTTCAAGGTTAGCGCGAATAAGCTCCGCGCTTTTTTTGTCGCTGTCAACAAAATAAGCCTTTTTCGCACCACGACTTAAAGCTTCTATTCCGAGTTGCCCGGAACCGGCGAACAAATCAAGCACGATTTTCCCTTCTGTCTCAAACTGAATCGCGCTGAACATAGCCTCTTTCACCATGTCAGATGTGGGGCGAACACCCATTCCCTCAGGCGACATAAGCCGAATCCCCTTAGCGCTCCCCGTTATCACCCTCATTTTCAGACATGCCCTTTCTGCACAAACGCGCTTTGAAAGTATATTTTTCCCCAATTATGCATTATGCATTGTTAACTGTTCCATATGAACTGCATAGTCCCATTGTGGCGCATTGACCAGTCGCCGTCTTTGGCTATGATTACGTGGTCTACAAAATCTATGTCTAAGGCGGTGAGCAGTTTCCAAAGCTCGGCTGTTGCGTTAAGGTCGTTTTTTGAGGGCATAGAGGTAGAATTCGGGTGGTTGTGAACTATGGCAACAGCACTGCTTTTTGCTCTTATTGCCGCCTCAATCAACATTCTCATAGAAACGCTGACCCCGTCAAATGTGCCGTTGCATATTTTTTCTTCTCCCAATAAATTCAGCCTGTCGTCAAAAAATAACATGTGAATTTCTTCTGTTTTCGCGCCTATAAACAACGCCTTGCAATATCTAAACATTGACTGAGCATCGCGAATTTCAATGACACTCTTTTGCTCGTTTGTCAAATACACCTTAGATAAAGCGCGAAGGAAACAAATTAAACACGCGGCATTTTCTTTTACACCGTCAATTTGAATAAGCTCTTCAAAAGGCGCGTTCAAAACATCAGTAAGTGAGCCGAAACGCGCTATAAGCTGATGCGCTAACGGGTTGGTGTCTTTTTGCGGTATGGCATAAAACAGCAGGAACTCTAAAATTTCATGCTCCGGTCTTCCCTCAATACCGCGCAACAAGAACTCTTCTTTTTTCCGCTGTCGATGACCGTAATGCGGGTGTTGATTAGTCACAAGCCGCTCCTTTTGCCGCGCTTGACACGAAGCTTGTATAACGCTTCAAATAGCCGCTCAATGGTTTTTGAGGAATGTCAGCCCGTCTTTTATCGGTAACTTCTTGTGGGACAAGTAAACTAAGACTCCTATTCGGAATGTCTATTTCAATTTTATCACCGTCTTGAACCAAAGCAATCAAGCCGCCTTGCGCCGCCTCAGGAGAAACATGCCCTATTGCGGCACCTCTGCTGGCTCCGCTAAATCGCCCATCGGTGACAAGAGCTACCTTTCCGTCTAAGCCTTTTCCTGCTATTGCCGCTGTGGGGGCTAACATTTCGGGCATTCCAGGGCCGCCTTTCGGGCCCTCATAGCGAATAACAACAACGTCACCCGGTTTTATTTTGTCGCCGAGAATAGCATCAACTGCCGCTTGTTCGCCGTTAAACACTCTTGCTGTTCCGATAAAATGGAACATTTCGGGGGCAACGGCTCCTTGTTTCACCACACACCCCTCAGGCGACAGATTGCCTTTTAATACCGCAATTCCACCGTCACTTCTTATTGGATTATCTGCTTTTCTTATAACAACGCCATCGGCGGCTTTTGCGTTTTTGGTTCTGTCTGCCTGCGTTCCGTCAACAGTTAACGCATCTTGGGCGATTAAATTGCTTATTTCTTTCATTACCGATTGAATGCCGCCCGCTGTGTGTAGGTCTTCTATAAACACATCGCTTGCAGGATTTAGTTTAGACAACTGCGGCGTTTTCTTGCTTATACGACAAATATCATCAAGTGTCAGAGCAACTTTAGCTTCACGCGCAATTGCAAGCAGATGAAGTATTGTATTAGTGCTCGCCCCAATAGACATGTCTACCGCTAAAGCGTTTTCCATATTCTTTTTGGTAATAATATCACAAGGGCGAATGTTTTTCTCTAAAACCGACATGACCAACTCGCCGCTTTCTTTGGCAAGCCTTCTTCGGGCAGAGGAGATAGCAGGCTGTGTCCCGTTAAACGGCAAGGCAAGCCCAATCGCCTCGGTAAGGCAGTTCATCGAATTCGCCGTATACATACCCGAACACGAACCGCAGGTGGGGCAGGCGTTATCTTCAAAATCTTTTAGAGCATTGTCGGTTAACTCACCGTTTGAGTGTTTGCCTATTGCTTCATATATTTCAGAGTAGCCGACTCGTTTTCCCATAACCGTACCGGCGTTCATAGGCCCGCCCGACACAAAAACAGACGGAAGGTTAAGCCGCGCCGCCGCCATAAGCATACCCGGAATGATTTTATCGCAATTGGGAACAAAAACCACAGCATCTAACGGGTGCGCTGTTAACATTACCTCAACACTATCGGCAATAAGTTCGCGCGACGGTAATGAAAACCTCATTCCGGGGTGGTTCATCGCCAACCCGTCACAAACCCCGATAGTGAAAAACTCAAACGGCACGCCGCCGCAATTTCTTATGCCGTCTTTAACAGCACGTGAAATTTCATGAAGGTGGGTATGCCCCGGGACATACTCACTTTGCGCACTGACAACGGCAATAAAAGGCTTTTTCATCTCGCTGTCAGTTATTCCCAAAGATTTTAAAAGAGCGCGGTGAGGGGTTCTCCCTACCCCGGCAGTTAACAAGTCGCTTCGCATATAAAATGCCCCCTTTCGTGACAATCATGTCGATTATACCATAACTCACGCCGCTTTGTCAATAGTTTGGTATTAATTGTTTAAAAAAGACAATAATATTATGAAAAAGTTTGAAAAAGTTTAAAAAAAGAGGCGAAATTTTGAAAGAATTGTTTATAATATTGTTCGGCGGCGTGGTCTATGGCGCAATTGAAATTGCTTTTAGGGGGCACACCCACATATCCATGATTTTGTTGGGTGGAATGTGTTTGTCGGCATGCGGAATAATCAGCGATTTATTACATCAAAAATTGCCACTGCCGCTAATCATGGTAGCATCGGCAGTGGCAATTACTGTTTTAGAGTTTATTGCCGGCTGTATTATTAACCTATGGCTCGGGTTGGCGGTCTGGGACTACAGCAACATGCCCGGTAACATCTTGGGGCAAGTCAGCCCCGCGTTCACGGCGGCATGGTTTTTCTTAGCATTACCCGCAATCTATCTGTATGACATAATATTACACTGCAAATTCTCACGCCCTATGAAGAAGTATTTCTTTTTGAGGAGTGGGAATAAGAGCTAATTATTAAACGTCATCTGCACACTGCCGTTTGTATAGAAATAACCTGAATATGTCTGAACATTGTTGGGGGAATAGCCGCCGGCTATTATCATCACCTGCGTGCCTGCGGGAATGATATAGTTAATATTGTCATTGGTTGCAGGCAAAATCGTGCCTTGTGGGGCAGTTCCTGTATAGGGGGAATTGACCGGGGTTCTTGCCGCTAATATTTCGGTGAAAGTATCAACGTTTATGGGGGCTGTCGCAATCGAAACAAACGGGAATATATTAGCCCCGATATTAGTAAGTCCGCTCCAATTGCTGACGGAGGCATAGATTTTTTGTAATGTCACATCAGAGGTTGTTACAAACTGGAATCTTACGCCGTCGCCTGTGGGGACACTGAAACTTACGGGGGTGTTCCACGAGCCTGCTGTTGTCTTATATGATTGTTTGCCACCGGAGCCGGTTTGGAAACCCGTCACACCAAATACAAGGGGATTTACTTGCAGAATTTGAAGAGGTGTGGTATAAGAGGAAAAGTATATAAACGATGTCTGTCCGCCCGGGTTGTTGAAAGGAATCATAAATCCTGCTCCCGCTGCTCCTGTCGCGCCTGTTGCACCTGTCGGACCGATTAAGCCCTGCGTACCCGTAGCTCCTTGAAGCCCTTGCTCGCCTGTCGCTCCTGTCGCACCTGTCGCACCGGTCGCGCCTGTAGCACCGGCCGCACCGGTTGCACCTTGTGGGCCTTGAATCGGGCCTAAGTTCATCCAAACATCGTTAATTGAGTCCCATGCCCAAATGTCAGGGGCGATATAATAAAACTCACCGGGCGTACCCACGGGGATTGCCGTTTCTAAATCTTCATAGCTGTCGAAATCCCCCACTATAGTTCCGACTGCGCCGTCTTGCCCCGGTTCTCCCGTTGCTCCTGTTGCGCCTGTCGCCCCGGTCGCGCCGTCTGTGCCGTTTGTTCCATCTACTCCGTCTGTGCCATTTGTTCCGTCTACTCCGTCTGCTCCGGTCGCGCCGGTAGCACCGATTAAGCTTTCAAGCCATTCTTCTTGTGTTCCGATGAAATCGTTTTCCACCGCAATTTGGTATGCCGAGTCGCCCGGAACGCCTGTTGCACCGGTCTCTCCTGTCTCGCCGGTTGCTCCTGTCGCACCTGTCTCACCGGTTGCTCCTGTCGCGCCGGTCGCACCCATAAGTCCGGGAATACCTTGGTCGCCCTGAAGCCCTTGTGGGCCTTCGGGGCCTGCGCAACCCATAGGGCCTTGCACACCTTCGGGGCCTGTAGCTCCCTGAGGGCCTTGCTCACCCATCGGGCCTTGTAGACCTTGTGGACCTTCGGGGCCTGTCGGACCGGGTTCTCCTGCGCCTGTCGCACCCGTATCTCCTTTAGTTCCCGTGTCGCCTTTGGGGCCCATAACCCCTTGAACACCTTGCGGGCCCATTGGCCCGGGATTGCCTTTTACGCCGCGTTCGCCCGGACAACCAGGGTCGCCTTGCGGTCCCATATCGCCTCTCACACCTTGAAGTCCCGGTGGTCCCATCGGGCCGGGCTGTCCCATTGCTCCCCTCGGGCCGGGGCAACCGGGGTCGCCTTTAACGCCTTGTCGCCCTTGCGGCCCGATTGCTCCGCGAGGGCCTTCTGCTCCGGGCGAACCGGGGTACCCTTGCGGTCCTCTCATGCCCTCATCGCCTTTCGGGCCCGGACACCCGGGGTCGCCTTTGGGGCCTCGCGCGCCTTGCAACAAAGACGTGTAATTATAATCGAGACCTTCACAAGTGTGTCCGCACTCTGTGGCTTCTGCTGATTGTCGTTTACACTTACAGTTCATGTTATTTAAACTCCTTTTTTGTTGAATTTTCTTATTATATGTCATGCGTTAGAGAAAAGTGAAACATTTCTGTTTCTCGCGCATATAGTAAAGTTAAAAAAGGGGTTTGGAAAATGAGACCGAAAAGTATAAAAGAAGCACTCATTGCCTTACTTTGTGTAAGAAGCATTATAACCGTTATGAGTATCATAGGCATGAACATTCTCACCATCATCGGGATTTTCCCGATTGAGGCTTATGCGGCTAAATTGGGCATGGTGCTTACATTCTTCTTTTTAAGACGACAATATAATGAAGAAGACAATCACTATAAAAACAAAATAAAATAATAAAATTTTAAAATATTAAAATATTAAAATAAAGGAGTGTGCTGAAAATGTCAGTAAGAACAAAAACGCTTTTAGCGACAAAAAATGGAGCATACGTCAATAAGACGATTGTTCCGGGGGGAAAACCTGTGGGGTTGTTGTGGCACTCAACGGGTGTGGATAATCCGTGGGTGCAAAGGTATGCAGGAGATTCTACAACCAAAGATGAATTAATCGGCGCGAACGCTAACAACAACGGGTTTCAACAAACGACAAGTAACAGCGGCGTAAACTCTAAGGGTGAAAGTGTTCCTTGCCCTAACGCTGTCATGGGGCTTGGCACGGACGGCAAAATGTTGACAGTTAAAATTTTGCCGGACGATTATTGCCCATGGTGCTCAGGGGCAGGAAATCTTGACATTGCCAAAAAGAACGGATTTACAGGCAATAACGCAAATTTCCTCGGGTATTATCAGTTAGAAGTCTGTGAAGACCAATCCTGCACGGGGTTGGTTTACGGCAGAAAGAACCCAAACACTCCCAAGCAATACGCCGATTTGTGTTATAATGAAATGGTAGCATTTTCAATAGAATTTTTCAAAACTTATTTTAATGGGGATGCTGCTAAAGTTACCGAGAAAACGTTGACAAGTCACGTTGAAGCAAACAAAATGGGAATCGCCTCAAGCCATTTCGACCCGTGGCATTGGTTAGGTAAGTATGGCTACAGCGGCGACACCCTTCGCAAAGCCGTAAAAAGCAAACTGCAAAGCGGCACAACGGCGACTCCAGCCACCGAAAATCCGTTACATCGTGTTCAAATAGGCGCGTACAGCAACAAAGCCAACGCCGAGGCCATGTTAGCAAAAGTCAAGGCGGCAGGGTTTGGAGATGCAATTATAAAAAAATAATCCGTCGCCGCAAGGCGACACCACAACTGTCAACTCTCAACTGTCCACTGTCAACTGTCGTCAATATTCATAAATCCTCTTACGCCGATAATAGTTGAAAAAGACAACGCCGCCTATTATTAAAAGCACGCCTATTGCTATGGACAGCATTACGGTGTAGCCGCCGCTGTCTGAGGGGGGTGTGCCGCCGTAAATTTGCCCTGTGCCGCTTATATCAAAGTCATCCTCGGGGGCTGTCCCGGGGATTTCTTCAGGTTGTTGTGTCGGGCGCGTGGTGGTAGTGGTCGCCGCCGTGGTTCTGACGGTTGCAATGGTGGTTTCGGTGGCGATTGGTGGGGCGGTTGTCGCAACAATAGTCGCGGCGGCTGTGGGCGGCGCGGTAGTATAGACCGGGGCTGTTGTATAAACCGGTGCCGTAGTGTTTACAGCCGTGGCAACAGTTTCGGCTGTCGTTGCCGCGGTCGTCTCAATGGGTTCTTCGTTGTCAATGAGGTCTATTATTTCGGGTTCGTTGTCAACTATTTGTGTCGTCTCGATAGGGGCAGTGACTTCAAAGACAGTGGTCTCAATCGGAGCAGTGGTAGCAACAGGCGTGGTTTCGGGAAGATATTCCTCTTCCTCTTCATATTCAATTGGCGGAACAAGTGGGTCTTCTTCTTCAGGGTATTCAACAGCATAAACCGAAGCACCTGACAAAATCCCCAAACACAATAAACAAACAAATATTTTAAACTTCATTTTTTCACCCTTTCATAACAGTGGATAGTTGACAGTGGATAGTGGACAGTCGTGGTGTCCGCTTGCGCGGACGTTTTTAAAATACGTCGCCAACGGCGACTCCATAATTGTCAATTGTCAATTGTCAACTGTCAATTGTCGTCAATTGTCAATTGTACATTGTCAATTGTCATTATACTACACTTTGTCGTTTATTGTCAAGTCGTTTTGCGGTTTGTGTCAAAAATTCACCATTTTCGCCCGGGATTATTGTAACTGTGTCGCCAATTTCAATCTCTTTCTCTAACAGTCTTTGAGAAAGCATATCCTCTATTTCGGCGGTTATAATTCGTCTTAGAGGGCGCGCGCCGTAGCCGTTGTCAACGCGAGTTCGCGCCAATTTTTTTATTGTTTCATCACTAAATTCAAGGGTGAACCCTAATTTTTCAGCCCTGCCTGATAATTCGCCTAACATTTTGACACAGATTTTTTCATACACAGGCTCTGAGAGACTGTTAAAAACAATAATATCGTCAAAACGGTTTATTAATTCGGGTCTCAAAGCGGCTTTCAGCTCTTTTGTAATCTTTTCTTTAATGTCTGATTGCGTTCTTTCACCATCAGTTGAAAAACCGAGTTGCCGCTTGTTTTCGGTGATTAGCTTTGAGCCTATATTTGAGGTCATTATGATAACAGTGTTTTTAAAACTCGTCTTTCTGCCGTCTGAGGCTGTCAACGTTCCCTCTTCTAAAATTTGAAGCATGATGTTTAAAACATCGGGGTGGGCTTTTTCCATTTCGTCAAAAAGAAGCACAGAGTAGGGCTTGCGGCGAACTTTTTCGGTGATTTGCCCTCCCTCATCGAAACCGACATATCCCGGGGGCGCGCCTAAAAGTTTTGATACCGCGTGTTTTTCCATATACTCTGACATATCAACAGTTATGAGCGCGTTTGGGTCGCCGAAAAGTTGTTCGGCGAGTGCCTTGCAAAGCTCGGTTTTACCCACGCCGCTTGAACCCGAAAACAAAAATGAGCCGATTGGGCGTGACGGATTTTTAAGCCCTGCCCTACCGCGGCGTATTGCCTTTGCTACAGCTGACACCGCCTCGCTTTGCCCTATAACTCTTTGGCTAAGACGTTCCTCTAATTGATTTAATTTTTCAAGCTCACTCTCGCCGATTTTGGCAACGGGAATCCCGGTCATCTGTGAGACGATTTTTGCTATGTCTTCTGTCGTCACCTGAACAGTTGAGTGTTCCGAAAAGCCGTATTCTAAGGCATGCGCGCTCTCAAACATGTCTCTTTGTGCGACTAATGCCTTTTCTTTATCGCGTAAACTTACCGCCTTTTCAAAACAGCCGGAATTAACCGCCATCTCTTTTTGCTCACTTATTTCTCTGATTTTGTCGCTTAATTTCAAGAGCGCGGGGGGAGTCGAATATGACGACAATCTGAGCCTCGATGCCGCCTCATCTATGAGGTCAATCGCTTTATCGGGAAGAAAGCGGTCGTTAATATAGCGAACTGACATTCCGACAGCCGCCCTTATCGTTTCATCGGGAATGTCTACATCATGATGTTGTTCGTATCTGCTTCTGAGGCCGCATATAATTCCAAATGTTGCCTCTTCGCTCGGCTCGGGTATGTCGATAGGCTGAAACCTGCGTTCAAGAGCGGCATCTTTTTCTATATAACGCCGATATTCGCCGGCGGTGGTCGCCCCGATTAGCTGAATTTCTCCGCGCGCTAACAACGGTTTCAGAATGTTCGCCGCGTCAATCGCCCCTTCTGCCGCCCCTGCCCCTATAATCGTGTGTATCTCATCAATGAACAATATTATATCGCGGCTGTTCATAATTTCATCCATTGCCTTTTTTATTCGCTCTTCAAAGTCACCGCGATATTTAGCCCCTGCCAACATCGCCGTAAGGTCAAGGCTGTATATTCGCTTGTCTTTTATACAATCGGGGACTGTGTTTGCCGCTATTCTCAAAGCTAACCCTTCGGCAATCGCTGTTTTTCCCACGCCGCTCTCACCGATTAGACAGGGATTATTTTTTCGGCGGCGAAGCAAAACACCAATCACCCTTTCAATTTCGTTGTCACGAAAAATCACGGGGTCTAATTTATTTTGACGTGCTAAATCGGTGAGTTCTCTGCCGTATTTCTTTAAGGTGACATCACCTTTGCTTGTTTTGTTGAAATTTAATACATCGTTGTCGTTAACCCCGAAAGTTTTGTCTCTCTCGCCACAGTTGTCATAGAGCGCGTTTGTGTTAACCCCCAACTCTTTAAGCACTTGGGCGGCATAACACTCGCCATCTTTTAATATGGCGCGCAGAAGGTGTTCACTGCCTGCTGTGGGTTTATTTTGCGCTCTTGCTTGCTTTTGCGCGCCTTCGAGAATTTGTTTGCTTCGGGGTGTGAAATCTTTTACACACAGTTTAGTGGGGTGTCCCTTTCCGACAACGGCAGTGATTTTTTCGACCACCTCACGACGTGTGACACCCTGGCAACTCAGCGCGTGCGCGGCAACACTCTTATTAGCTGACAACAATCCACATAATATGTGTTCACTGCCGATATAAATATGCCCCAAATTCATTGCGGTCTTAATTGCATCTTGAAGTGCATCTCCCGCTTTCGCGGTGAACCCTCTGAACTCTGCCATAATTATTACACCATTCCTTTCACAAGCACAATTGTTCTCTGTAACACTTTTGAATAAAAAGCATACAATTTATTATGAAACGTTTCATTCATTATTAAACAAGGAGGAACACATAATGTTTTTCGGTGGAAATAATAGTAGTTGCTGCTGCATAATTATTATTCTTCTGTTATTCTGTTTCTGCGGAAACGGTCTTTGCGGAGAATCCAACAACAACTGTTGCAATAACAACTGCTGCTGTTAGTTGAAAAAACAGGCATGTACATTATCGTCGGAAAAAAACCGATGGGTCGTTAAAACCTCCCATTTCGAGAGACCGTTTTTAATAACGGTCTCTCTTTATTTTCGCCGTTTTCATCGTTTGGCGACAAAAATTTTTATAAACACTTGATTTATTAATAAATTTATGCTATTATTATATCAGGTAGCGACATTTTTAACGGCACATTTGTGCAGAAAGGGTATATCTGATAATATGAAAATAGAAGTAGGCGAATCTTTAGTATGTTCATGGTTGAGGCAGGTTAAAGACTGTCAAATGGTCCAAACCAACTGGATGGCTTCTCAAGTGCGCGCTTTGATTAACATCGAGCTTATAGAAAAAGTGAGAAATAAGGTCTATGATTATTTTTCAAAAACACACTCGATTAACATTTACAAAGACGATGTTTCGTTACTTAACCAAATGTTAAGCGGGGCTCAAGTTGATGTTTTGGGTGTATCTCTCGGGCGTGAGAAAAACATAATCACCGCTGTTGATATTTCTATTCACGAAAACGGGTTGAACTATGGTTCTAACTCTGACACAGTGGGGCAGGTTATTAAAAAATTCCTTCAAATCGCGCTTTGCCTTCATGGTTATTTTGACTATAAAGAGGCTGAGATTATTTTTGTCAGCCCGAAAATCGAGCCCGATTTGTTAGAGACTTTAGTGATTTTTATGAAAGAGCTTCAAAAATTATTTGAAGAATCGGGGCTTAATTTTGAACTCTCCATATATGCAAATCAAGAGTTCACGGAAAAAATCCTCGTGTCGCTGATGGATACAAAGAACCCGTCAACCGGCACAGACCTTTTCTTGCGTGGTTATCAAATGTTAAGCTCTATCGGCGGCGGCTCACGCACGGGTGGGACAACCCCTGAAGAGCGCAGAGGGCTTTATTGAGCGGCGAACTCTCGCGTTCTCGCCTTGCCCTGTTAGATGAGATTCGCGGCTTTTGTATATTGTGTATGGTTATTTACCATATTATGTATAATTTGAAATTTTTATACGGTGTAGACGTGCCGATTTTTTTTGAAAATTGGTTTAATTTGGTTCGCGACACTTTTGTCGGGATTTTTGTTTTAATATCGGGGATTGTGACAGCGTATTCAAAAAGTAACATCAAAAGAGGGGTCAAGTGCTTCTTTCTCGGAATGGGCGTTACGTTTGTCACCGCTTTCGCCCCAATAGCCCCTATTTTATTCGGCATACTGCATATGCTCGGCGTTTGCATGATGTTATTCGGGCTGTTTGAGGGTTTACTCGCTAAAATAAAACCGCCCGTTGGAATCGCCGTTTGTATATTTTTATTTGTTTTAACCTTTAACGTGAGGTTCGGTTATTTGGGGTTTGTTCATCTGCTTTATTGGGATTTACCTACTGTGCTTTATAGTGTTGAGCTTTTGTTCCCGTTAGGGTTTGCGCATCGCGGTTTTTCATCGGGTGATTATTTCCCCCTTCTACCGTGGGTATTCTTATTCACAGCAGGCGGTTTTTGCGGAAGAATACTACGTTCAAGTTCAAACACATGGTTCATAAAGTCTTATTGTAAACCAATAGGGTTTGTAGGGCGACATTCGATTTGGGTTTATCTCCTACATCAACCAATCGCATTTTTGATTTTAACTATTATTTTTAATTAGAGAGGAAATATTAAAAGAATGGAATGGACGGGGCTTAACGAGCTTAGAGAGAGTTATCTCAAATTTTTTGAAAGCAAAGGGCATTTAAGGCTTGAGTCCGCGCCGCTTGTGCCGCGTGACGACAACTCGATTTTGCTGATTAACGCAGGAATGACACCGCTGAAAAAATATTTTCAAGGGGTTGAGACACCGCTTAGCCCGCGTATAACATCCTGCCAAAAATGTATTCGCACACCCGATATAGACAATGTGGGAATAACCGCGAGACACGGCACATATTTTGAGATGTTAGGGAATTTCAGCTTCGGAGATTATTTCAAGAAAGATGCGATTATATGGGCGTGGGAATATTTCACGCAGGTGCTGAAAATTCCGCAAGATAAGCTGTGGGTTACTATTTATGAACAAGATGACGAAGCCGGCGACATTTGGGGAAAACAAGTCGGCGTTCCACGTTCACGAATTGTCAAGATGGGGAAGAAAGACAATTTTTGGGAACACGGCAGCGGCCCATGCGGCCCGTGTTCTGAAATACACTACGACAACGGTGACGAGAAAGCTTGCGGCCCCGATTGTAAGCTTGGCTGTGAGTGCGACCGTTATGTTGAAATCTGGAACTTAGTGTTCACACAGTTTGACAGCGATGGAAAAGGAAACTATACCCCACTTGCAAATAAGAACATCGACACGGGAATGGGGTTAGACCGCTTGGCTTGTGTGATGCAAAATGTAGAAAACATGTTTGAAGTCGATACCACACAATCCATCATCAAAAAAATAGCCGAAATCACCGGAAAAGAATATAAAGCCAATCCGAAAGACGATATTTCAATAAGAATAATCACCGACCACATAAGGGCATCGGTTTTTATGGCGAGTGACGGGGTTCTTCCCTCGAACGAAGGCAGAGGTTATGTCATGCGCCGACTGCTCAGACGGGCAGCGCGACACGGCAGATTATTGGGGTATGAACAGCCATTTTTGCATACCTTGTGCGATGTGGTAATCGCTGTGAACGCCGCCGCCTACCCCGAGTTGCGCGACAAAAAAGACTATATCGAAAAAATCATAAAGAGCGAAGAAGAAAGCTTCGACAAAACAATCAACAACGGGCTTAAAATCCTCAACGCCGCAATAGCAGGGTTAGACGGCAACGTGTTGGACGGTGAGAGCGTGTTTAAATTACATGACACATATGGGTTTCCGTTTGAGCTTACGAAAGAAATTCTGCTTGAAAAGTCAATTGAAATAGATGAAGACGGCTTTAAAAAACTCATGAACACCCAAAGAGAAGCGGCACGTCAAAATCAAGCGTTTAAAGGCGGCTGGGATGATGCTGCAAACAGCATGTTTTCAAAATTCACCACCGAATTTGTAGGCTATGAAAGCCATTCCTCAAAATCTGAAATAATGGCAATTGTCAAAGACTCGCAACTGAGCGCGAATTTATCTTTAGGGGAACATGCCTTAGTTCTCATCGACAAAACACCGTTTTATGCCGAGAGTGGCGGTCAAGTCGGCGATAAAGGAGAGTTAGTTAACGGCGACAACATTTTCGTAATAACAGAAACCCGAAAATCGGCGGGCGGACAGTTCGTTTCAATGGGTTATGTCAAAAGCGGCAGTTTCATGAGCGGCGACAAAGTCAATGCGCAGGTTGACAAAGAAAGCCGCCTTTCAACCACGCGCCACCACACCTGCGCCCATCTTTTGCAGGCGGCATTACGTGTTGTTTTAGGGGAACATGTTAATCAGGCGGGTTCATATGTTGATGAGTTTCGCTGTCGTTTTGACTTCACCCACTTCAACGCCATGAGTGCCGATGAAATTTCAAGGACAGAGTTGTTAGTCAACGCGAAAATTCTTGAGGCCCTTCCCGTGAACACTGCTGAAATGTCGCTTGAACAGGCACGCCAAAAGGGCGCGTTGGCTCTTTTCGGCGAGAAGTACGGCGCGTTAGTAAGAGTTGTGGATATCGAAGGTTTCTCTATGGAATTTTGCGGCGGCACTCACCTTGATAACACTTCAAAAGCAGGGCTGTTTAAAATCGTATCGGAATCAAGCGTTGCTGCAGGTGTGCGCCGTATTGAGGCGGTGTGCGGCAAATTGGTGTTAGATGCATTGAACAATGCAAAAGCCGCCATAAATCGGGCGGCGGCGGTTTTGAAGCTGTCTGACAGCGGCGACTTAGTGACAAAATGCGAGTCACTTATGAAAGAGTTGGCGACAAAAAATCAAGAGCTTGATAAATTAAAGCGCGAGTTAGTCGGCTCACAGTTTGCGGACAAGCTAAAATATGAAAAAACAAACGATTTGACACTGATTACGGCTCATTTAAAAGGGGTGGCAGGCGATGGTTTAAGAAAAATCAGTGACGAAATCAAAACAGAAGACGACAACTATATAATCCTTTTAGCAGGAACTCTCGATAACAAAGGGAATTTCCTCTGCAAATGCGGCAAGACCGCTATTTCAAACGGCGCACACGCAGGAAACACAGTGAAACAAATCGCCGCAATAGCCGGAGGAAAAGGCGGTGGAAAAGCCGACAGCGCGATGGCAGGAATTAACGACATTACAAAAATCGATGAGGCGTTGGGGCGGTTGAGGGGACTGGTGGGAAACTTGTGATGAATAAAAACGATGATAATAAAATCCAACTTTTTGAAGACAAAAAAGTGCGTATTCAGTGGGACGACAAACAAGAAAAATGGTGGCTCTCTGTTGTTGATGTTGTTGCGATTTTAATCGACAGCGACTATCAAACCGCACGTAAATACTGGAAAAATTTGAAAAATCGTTTGCTAAAAGAAGGTTCTGTAATTCAGTTGGTAACAAATTGTTACCAACTGAGAATGCAGTCATCAGACGGGAAGTATTATAATACTGACGTTGGAGACACGGAGCAAATGCTTCGTTTAATCCAGTCAATCCCGTCAAAAAAAGCAGAGCCATTTAAACTGTGGCTTGCGCGAGTAGGGAATGAGCGATTAGACGAAATCGCAGACCCGGAACTTGCCATTGACAGGGCTTTTGAAACATATCTCAAAAAAGGGTATTCGGAAAACTGGATTAATCAACGCATTAAATCAATGGAGGTGCGTAAAGGATTGACTGATGAATTCAAACGCGCAGGAATAAAAACAAATCAACAATACGCCACTCTAACCGACATTATCACGCACGAGTGGAGCGGCATAAATACAAGGGAGTATAAAATTCTCAAAGGCTTGAAAAAAGAAAATCTACGTGACCACATGACAAATACTGAACTTATTCTCAATATGCTTGCGGAAGCGGCGACTACCGATTTTTCCAAAGTGAAGAATCCTATCGGTATGGATGAAACCATAAAAGTCGCAAAACAAGGTGGCAGCGTTGCCAAAGCTGCCAGAAAAGAATACGAACTTCAATCGGGAAAAGATGTTGTTTCGCCGCTTAACGCTCTTGACTTAAAATCAAAAGAAGAAAACGAAAATCTTCAGTTAGCGTTAGATGATGACTAATAGCAGAACTCATCGAAAATATAGCACTCTTGTGCAGAAAGGACACATTTAAAACTATGGTTATTGTGTTAAAAGAAAATCCTAATCCCGAGCAGGTTAAAAATCTTGAGCGTTGGCTTGCCGGTATGAACATTACAACGCGCATTATTGAGGGAATGAGTTCAACTGTTATGGGGCTTATCGGCGATACTTCAAGAGTTGAGATTGAACTGATTCGCTCTCTTGATGTCGTTGAAAGCGTTCAACGCATACAAGAACCTTATAAAAGAGCCAACCGCAAATTCCACAAATCAGACAGTGTTATTTCTGTTGGTGATGTTAAAATAGGGGGCGGACACTTCGCGCTTATCGCGGGTCCGTGCTCGGTGGAATCGCGCGAACAGATTATCGGTATTGCTAAAGATGTCGCCGCATCGGGCGCGCAAATTCTTCGCGGCGGGGCGTTTAAACCGCGAACATCTCCCTATGCGTTTCAAGGGCTTCGCGGAAAAGGCATTGAACTTCTCGTTGAGGCGAAAAAAGAAACCGGGCTTAAAATCATCACCGAAATTATGGAAATATCACAACTCCCTCTCTTTGAAGAGGTTGATATTATTCAAGTGGGCGCGCGTAACATGCAAAACTTTGAATTGTTAAAAGAGCTTGGCAAATGCCAAAAACCAATTTTGCTTAAACGTGGACTGTCTAACACTATTCAAGAGTTGCTGATGAGCGCGGAATATATCATGTCAGAAGGCAATGAAAACGTAATTCTCTGTGAGCGTGGCATAAGAACTTTTGAAACGGCGACCCGCAACACCCTTGATTTATCTTGCGTTCCCGTGTTAAATAGTCAAACCCACCTCCCCGTAATCGTTGACCCGAGTCACGGCGTGGGAATTGCCGATTATGTCAGACCCATGTCGTTAGCGGCGGTTGCTGCGGGGGCAGACGGGCTTATAATAGAGGTTCACAACGACCCCGAAAACGCGCTGTGCGACGGGTTGCAGTCTATTAAACCCGACATTTTTGCCGAGTTGTCAGCTAAAATCAATGAGCTGATTTTAATCTTACGCAAATAAACAGAAAGGGTGAGTTTTTAAAATGAAAGTTAATAATAAATATACGACATTTCCTCAGAGCGCAACGATTGCCTGTCAGGGGACACAAGGAGCCTACTCACAATTCGCTTGCGAAGCGACATTCCAAAAACCAAATATTATGTATTTTGAAAACTTCAATGCGGTTTTTAATGCGGTTGATAAGGGAATGTGTGAGTACGGCATATTGCCAATCGAGAACAGCCTTCATGGCTCTGTGAGCGAAATACTTGATTTGATGAGTAAATACAATTTTTATATTGTAAGAAGTGCTAAATTGAAAATCAATCATTCCCTGCTTGCCAATCATGGGGTAATATCGCCGCAAATTAAAGAAATTTATTCTCACGAACAAGCGTTAGCGCAATGTAGCGAGTTTATCGGGAACTTAAAGAATATAAAAATCGTAGAGTTTTCAAACACAGCGGCCGCCGCGCGAATGGTTTCTGAGTCGGGGCGAAGAGACATTGCCGCCATAGCCAATCCGCGTTGCGCTCAACTTTATAATCTGTCGGCAATCTCCGGCGATATTCAAAATAACGCGAACAATTATACAAAGTTTATCTGTATTTCAAAGGATTTGCAGGTTTACGACAATGCGAACTTAATCAGCATGGCATTTTCGGTTGCGCATAAGCAAGGCGCGCTCTACGAGTTTCTTTCTAAGTTCGCCGAGCGCGGAATAAACCTCACAAAAATCGAAAGCCGCCCCATTCCGGGGAAAGACTTTGAGTATATGTTCTACACCGAAATGGAAGCAAGCATAAACAACCCCGAAATCCCCACGCTAATCAGCCACCTTGAAGAAGCCCCTGAAAGTTTTAAGTTTTTGGGAAACTATAGTCAGTTGACAGTTGACAATTGAGAGTTGACAGTTATGGTGTCCGCTTGCGCGGACGGATTTAAATTTTGCCAAAGATAAAAAGATAAAATATTTAAAGTTTTTGAAAAAAAGGGGTTGACAAAAAGAGGAAAATGTGATAGAATGGTTTAGTTAGTGATTTTGTTCTATGGAATGTCTTCATTTTTCTCCGCGGAGTGGAGCAGTTCGGTAGCTCGTCGGGCTCATAACCCGAAGGTCGCAGGTTCAAATCCTGCCTCCGCAAGCATACTGTTCAAATACGAACCATGAACTCATATTCGTGGGCGATGTGTTCGTATTTGTTTTTTCGCTGAAAGACCTAAAGTAAAAAGCTGAGGCACTATTCCTGTGCCTCAACCCTATTATAATAGTAATAGCGGCGAGCGATGCTTCTCCAAACATCGCTCGCCTTATCTATTACGCCGCTTCAGCGGATTTTCTTTGTTTCGCCTTCCACTCGGCGAACTCTCGCTTCCCTTGCTCACTCTCAAAGTACTTCACCACTTCGGGGAGCAAGCATCGAGCCAGTGTATGTATGGCTTCGTCGGGAATGGTTGCGGTTTTGTTTTTCATAGCTCCCCTCCTTATATTATCTTGTAGGGATATTATACCATATAAATAAAGTCTTGTCAAGATAAAATATCGGTTTTCTGAAAATATTTCTTGACATTTCTTTCGGAGTAAGATATACTATATATAAAAGGAGGGCTGAACCATGATTATTGCTGAAAGAATACGCATTGCGCGCAAGAGCAAAGGCTTCACCCAGTCGCAGTTGGCGGAGAAAATCGGCGTGCAGACTGCGGCGGTGTCAAAATACGAGAAAGGGCTTGTTTCCCCGACTTTTGAGCAACTACAGAAAATCGCCGCCGCGCTCGAAATCACGATTTCTGTGCTTATAGGGCAGGAGATGACTCTTGCACTGACACATATGGTGCTAATTGAAACCGAATATCGGCAGAAGCAGAGCGAGATTGACGAGATTCGAGCCAATCCGAAAGCTACAAATGCAGAATTACAGCGGTGTAATGAGCTTATTATCGAGGTTAGGGCTTATGAGGGGCTTTTGGAGAAATTGCGGAAGGATTTATCTTTGGAAGATGATTTCTTTCCTAAGAAGGCGAGGAAGAGGAAAAAGGCATAGACCGCTTTGCGAAAGGTGTTGTATTATCAACTCTCGCCGCATTTGTTTTACACACAGAATAATTTAACAGAATAATTTAGATGAAAAATCTTGACTTCTGCTAAAAAATACCATATAATATAAAGTACCGACACTTTTCGTAATCGGCATCAAGGAAGAAAGGGGCAAGAATTTATGAAAGCGGCTCACAAATTCGGCTTTTTTATAGCTTCGTTTTTAGTAATGACATTTTTTTCATCATTTTATTCTTTCTCTGCTGACACGTCAAGACATTACTTTGATGACAAAAAAGTAATTAACACAGGAAGAAACAACGGATATTCCGGCTCAAATGAAATTGATTCAAAAGACCTGCATTTTGGTTGGCGGCTCGGTCGTTTTTCCGTGAGTGGTTTTACTCGTGTCGCAGAAGACGACAACGGCAATCCGGTGTTCATAAAAACTCTTGGAGATACAGTCGATTTATGGTTCTTGCTTGAACAAGATATCGATGCTTTGAATGGTGACAACAAGCTTGTAATAGACGAGGACAGTAAGGGGCATGACCAATATTTTGGCATACCGCAAACTAATTTCGGGCGCGGTACTTTAATCACAAGACACATTGATTACCAAAATTTCAAACATGAACCTGTCATATATACTGACTTCCTCGCCGCTAATGCGATGGTTGATGTTAATACACGAATTGAGCTTTTTGAAGAAGGTGATTACGAAATCGCCTTGAATTATAAAGTAAATGACAAAAAGCTTTTTGGAAGTTCCGCCGATTATCGAATCTATTTTCAGTTTTCTGTCCGTAATGGGAATTGTATGGTTTTTCCGTTTGACGTGGAAACAAAAGCCGAATTAACAAACAGCGCGTTTACAGAAAATGGTTTTTATCTTGACTTGGCAAAGTCGCGGTATCTCAATATAGATATTAGGCGAGATGAGTTGGTAGAAGGGGTCAATGGATTAACCGAAGACACAAGATTTAACAGACCGGCTAAAGACGGTGATATGTACACAGATGACGGCATATATACAATTACTGTAAGCAACCGCTATACCGATGAGCGGACTGAAAAGCAAATTTATGTCGGGACAAATAATATCCTCAGAGCCCATGTTGTATCCGGATTATCAATCGAATATATTAACGAACAGCTTTCTCTCGGAGCGACCATTTCGGATAACGGCGAGCTTATTCTCCCGACTACAGTGTCTGTAACGACCGAGCTGAGCGAAGAAAGTTTTCTTGACACGGCAACCGAAACGGTAATCGAAACAGAAATAGAAGCAATAAACGAAAACGCTCCGACATTCTCTTTTTTATGGGTTATTGCTTTTAGTGTCATCTTGCTTATTATCCTCTGTATCGTATTTACATTACATAAACGCCGTTCGCTTAAATCGGGTTGTTCGCGTTGCGGAAACAATGAGGCGGGCGTTACAAATACCGGGCAGGAGGATAAAAGTAAATGAAGAGAATAATTGCTTTATTTTTAGTTTGTACACTATTGCTTTCAAGTTGCTCCGCGCATAGTGAACCGATTGACATAGTTTCAACTGCTGATTATGATGTGGCTATTTCTGTTGAAACTTCTGACGAGCTACCTGTATTTACCGGACTTGCTGACCCTCTCCTGTTACAGCATATTGAAGAAAACGCCGCTACGGAAATCTCTCTTTCTTTGAACAGAGACCTGTTTTACGTGGAACACGTCAGCGCAATATTTATATCCCGAGAATATATTGAGGAGCTTGCATTTAATTCGCAGGCAAATATTTATTTTGGCTATACCCTTGAGGAACTTTATGAGGAATTTCAAGATTCAAAGTTTATATTCACACTTGGCGAAGACGGACAAACAGTCGTACAGGCGTTTGAAGAGTATGATGATACTTTTGATAGGATTATAAGAAATGTTGCTGTTGGTACAGGGGTAATACTGCTTTGCGTAACTGTAGCATTAGTCGCACCGCCTTTGGGTGCGCCCGCCGCTGTTACCACAGTTTTTGCTGTTTCTGCTAAAGCAGGGTCATTTGGTGCTTTAACAGGCGGGGTTTTTAGTGGTCTTATTTCGGGAGTTGTTACCGGCATTTCTTCTAATAACGTAGAGGATGTGTTGACATCTGTCGCACTTGCCGCAAGCGAAGGCTTTATGTGGGGCGCAATAACCGGAACAATATTCGGCGGAACACAGGCGGCTATCGCGCTTCGCGGTACAGGAAAATATCTTCAAGGCGGCAGGGGTTTTAATACTTTTGATGAAGCAAAAGCAGTAATGGGTTCTGCTAGAAGCGGTAAAGAAGTACATCATATAGTTGGGCAAAACCCAACTAACTTAGCTCGTTTTAACGCTACCGATATTCATAATACTCGTAATCTTGTAGCACTTGATGCAAACACACACAGGATTATTACGGCGCATGGTAATTCAATACAACCATATACAAATGGTCAGCGTGTACACCAATGGCTTTCAACACAAACCTTTGAACAGCAGTTTGATTATAGTATAAACCTAATACGAGAATTTGGTACGATGACATCGACAAGCTCCGGCTGGATATTTTCACCATTTTAATTGAGGTGCGATATGAATATTGAAATAAATAATTTTATTAATGCCTGTGTTGCAAAAGGCATGGCAGAACAATCCGGAAATAGCGAAGCCGACAAACTTCATTTTGATACGATTACGTCCGTCTATCATTTTTTGAAAAGCAATAATAAATTAAATGACCTTGTTGAGTTATTTGAACACGAAAATCCATATGTTAGATTATGGGCGGCTTATTATAGCCTGCAAACAACGCCTTCAAAAGCCGAGAGCACGTTGGAAAAATTATCAAAAGAAAAAGGATTTATGGCGGGATTTTCCGCACAAATCACGTTGAACGAGTGGAGAAAAGGAAACTTAAAATTTTAAGTTGTTCTGACGAAGCTGAAAAGAAAGGGGTTTTCGCTCAATGAATAATTATGGTTGCGGTTGGTTTATACTTGATTGTATCATGGTTGTAATTACCTGTGGGTTATGGTTAATTTGGATATTTGTAAGAGAAATGCGGCGGAGAAAATAGAGGACATCGCAGAGCGATGGATTTTTATGTCACCGGCGCGGTGATGCGCGAACGTGTCTTGGTCGCAGTGACAGCAGTTTAGCATCACCGAAAAAAGTCGCACATCAAGCCGGGCTTGCGCTGAAAACAAAAATGTCGCTGAGGGCGAAAAGTCATCTGCTTTACTTGTGGGTGCTTTTTGGGCGGAGGCGCGGAATTGCACTCATGTTGCGATGAGGCGAGTTTGCGCAAATTCAAATGCAGAACCGGTATCAAAGACCCAATACCAGTTTTGCACGTTGCTTCGCAACTTGCAAAACTGCCCGCTCACTCCGTTCGCTTATTGGGCTCGCTCACGCGAGTTAAGGCGCATTTTTATTTTCAGAAAAATTGTCACCGCTCCGCCGTGTTGGGGAAAACCCCAAACCCCATAAACTCGATGTTCATATTTTAGTAACAATTAAAAGCGCAAAACCACGAGGAAAAACAATGCACACTTTATCAGCCAAGCTAACTTTTCATATTTCTCACGCCGCTTCACTCAAGGACAAGCGGCAGGTTTGCCGCAGTCTTGTTGACAAAACGCGGCGGCGGTTCAATGTGTCTGTTGCGGAAGTCGGCACGCAAGACGTTCACCGCACGCTGACACTCGGGGTCGCTGTCGTGTCGGGCGACATGGCTCACGCGCAGAACTTGCTCGACGAAGTTATACGCTTCATGGAAAATAATCCCGATGCGGAATTGATTGGAGTAGGATATGAATAACAAACACATTATCGTAACCGGCGGCTCAAACGGCATAGGGCGGTGTATCGCTGAAACATTTTTAAAGAGCGGCGCGAGTGTCACTATCGTCGACATTGCCGAGCCGCCGTACTCACACGAGTGCTTACGGTTCTTCCAAGTCGACATCGCCGACAAGAGCGTGCTTGAGAATTTTATAGGCGGGCTAAGTCAACCCGTTGACGTCCTCGTCAACAACGCCTGCGTAAGTCGGCGCGGGATTTTGTCGGGGTGCAGTTACGAGGGCTTTTAGTT
>WRLV01000025.1 GCA_009777445.1 Oscillospiraceae bacterium
TTTCGTTATCTGCTGTTTGACTTAAATCGCGCCGATGACGAAACAATCGCTTCTACACGCAAACTCTTAGATGCGGTATTTTCGCTTGATAAAGTAAACTCCGATGTCGATGATTATATTTTTCAAGCGTTAAATCAACTGTCTAAATGGAAACATTCATTAGGCGACGACGAAATAAACGAATTGTTGGGGTGGCTTGAATATGCCTATTTCAACGGAGAACCCCCGTTAGATTTAGAAGAGGTTTTAAAACAAATTTTAAAGAAAGGTAAGGTGAGCGGTATGACACATTCCGGCGAAAGATGGAGAGATAAACAGATAAATATAGGTATTCAGATAGGTATTGAAAAGGGCAGACAAGAAGGCATGGAAAGGGGCATGGAAAGGGGTAGACAAGAATGCATGCAAGAAATCATTGAAAGGTTTAGACGAGGCGGCATGTCCGAAAACGAGATTGAGAAGTTCTTGCATTAAGTTCTGATTGGCTTTTGAGAAATGTAGGGGACGGGCTTGCCCAAATAAAATCTAAATCATACCCCTAATTTTCCCACGCAACGGCAAAAGCATTCGCGGTGATACAGAAAGTTCGTCAATGCCCATGCGTAAAAATGTTTCGGTAAGCTCTAAGTCTGCGGCGATTTCTCCGCAGATGCCAACCCATATTCCGGCATCTTTCGCCGATTTAACCGTCATTTCAATCATCTTCATAACAGCAGGGTGATGTGGGTCGTAAAAAGAGCCGCTGTTGCTGTTTTGCCTGTCTGCCGCTAAGGTGTATTGAGTAAGGTCGTTTGTGCCTATGCTGAAAAAATCCACCATTTCGGCAAGAGTTTCGCTTATCATAACTGCGGCGGGCGTTTCGACCATAATCCCAAGCTCAGCTTCAGCGTTGAACGGTATTTTCTCACGCCGCAAGTTTGATTTAACTTCATTGACAATCATCAAAACATCCTCCACCTCGCGCACTGAAGTAATCATAGGAAACATAATAGCTACATTTCCGAAAGCAGAAGCACGGTATAAAGCGCGAAGTTGAGTTTTGAATATCTCGGGTTTAGCAAGGCAAAGTCGCACGGCGCGAAGCCCCATCGCCGGATTTTCCTCAGTTGGCAGTTTGAAATAATCAGCCTGTTTATCCGCGCCTATATCAAGGGTGCGGATAATGGTTTTCTTGTCGCCCATGCTAACGGCGACTTTCTTATAGGCAATAAACTGTTCTTCTTCTGTTGGCGCGCTTTTCCTGTCAAGATATAAAAATTCACTTCTGAAAAGCCCTATTCCCTCTGCATCATTGTTGATAGCCTCGTCAATGTCGGTTACATGATTGATGTTTGCGTAAAGGCTGATTCTCCTTCCGTCAGCCGTCACGCTCGGCAAGCCTTTTAGTTTATTTAGCAGTTCACGTTTTTTTCGGGTTTCATCTAATTTTTCAGCCATTGCTTTCAGCGTGGCTTCATTAGGCTCGAAATATAGTTTGCCGTTAAAACCGTCTAATATTGCCTGTTTTCCGTCTAACTCTCCTGAAAGAGCCTGCACACCGAAAACGGCAGGCAAACCTAACGAACGCGCAAGTATAGCGGCATGAGAATTTACACCGCCCTTCACGGTTGCAAACCCTATTGCCATGTTTTCAAAGCGAACCGCCTTCGGAAACTCGCGTACCCTCAAAAACCTTCAAACTCCTCCCCTCCTATACGTATTATCATATCAACTTCTTCATTTCATCAGCCACATGCTGAACCTGCGTTCCTATAACAACCTGCACGCTTGTTTTTCCGGGACGAATCACACCTCTCGCTCCTGCTGATTTTATGGCTTTTTCATCTACATCTGTGTGGTTTTTGACTTCAATTCTCAGGCGAGTTATGCAGTTATCAAGAGAAGCAATGTTTTCAGCCCCACCGAGAGCCGCGAGAATTTGTTTTGCCATTGCAGTAAAGTCTTTTCCACCGCTCGACACCGCTGATTTTATTTCCATCTCTGTGTCGTCATCGTCTTCGCGCCCGGGTGTCTTAAGATTAAATTTAGTTATAATAAAGCGGAAAAGCAGATAATAAATTACGAAAAAGACTGCGCCCACAACAAATACACCCCAAGGGTTTTGCGCCATAGGCGTTTTCCAGCATAAGATGAGGTCGATTAGACCGCCGCTGAAATTAAATCCCGTGCGAATAGGCAGGGCTGCCATTACACCCATTGAAATTGCGGTTAACACGGCATGGACAACGTAAAGAAACGGGGCTAAAAACATAAAGGCAAATTCAAGCGGTTCTGTTACGCCGGTAAGAAATGCGGCAAAAGAAGCCGAAAGCAAAAATCCTGCCGTTATTTTTTTCTTTTTTTCTTTTGCCGTGTGAAGCATAGCTAAAGCGGCCCCCGGCAAGCCGAACATCATAATCGGGAAGAAGCCGGTCATATACTGCCCGGTAACACCATATTCTCCGGTATGGCTCCAGAAATTTTCAAGGTCGTTGATTCCTGCCACATCAAACCAAAACACCGAATTAAGCGCGTGGTGCAATCCTAAAGGCAATAAAAGACGATTAAAAAATCCGTAAATTCCTGCGCCGACTGCCCCTAATTCCATAATGAGCGAACCGAATGCAACCAATCCGCCGTAAACAACAGGCCAAACAAAAAGCAAAATCATAGCTGTAACAATGCTTATTCCTCCGGCAACAAGTGCCACGCTTCGTTTTCCGCTGAAAAAAGCCAACGCATCCGGCAATTTGGTGTTTTTAAATCGGTTATAACAAAACGCGCCGATAAGCCCACATATTATGCCGATAAACACATTGTCGATTTTTCCGAACGCCGCGCTTACCTCTTCAATCGGCGTTTTGCTGAACATGGCTATAGCTTGGGGAGATAATATATTTTGAATCAAAAGCCACGATATTAACCCTGCAAGCCCTGCCGCGCCATCATTATCATCAGCCATGCCGACAGAGACACCTAACGCGAAAAGCAACGGCATACTGCCGATGATGGCATTCCCTGCCGATATTAAAAAGGCGGCTATTTGATTTCCCTCACCCCACCCGGACGGGTCAAGCCAATAGCCTATTCCCAACAAGACGGCGGCAATCGGCAGACAAGCAACGGGCAACGTCGTCGGTCAATAAACTGACAGCGTGACCCGTCTCAAACATTTGCTCAACAGTCGCTTTACACGGCGCGCGAACGCAAGCCGAATCGGGTTTAACAGCTATACCCGGGCCTAAAATACCTTGGCTGAAAACAGGGTCGCTGATTTCCGAAAGCGGTATGACTACACCATCCATCGGTGAGGCGATTACAATATTCTTTTTCCCAAAACCAAACATTATTTCTCACTCCATTCGTTAACTGTCTACTCTCAATTGTCAACTGTCAAGAGCCTCCATCAACCCCCAACACCTGCCCTGTGACGTATTGTGCGTTTGCTAAATATCTCGCCGCTGTGGCTATGTCTGTGGGTGCGCCTATTTTCATAAGGGCGGTGTTATTCGCCACCTGTTCTAATTCTTCGCGGCTGAATTCGCTGTTCATCGGGCTTTCAATCAGCCCCGGCGCAATCGCGTTTACCCTGATTCCCGATGGGCCCAATTCTTTTGCCAACGCCTTTGTGAACCCGATAAGACCGGCTTTAACAGTTGAATAATGAACCTCACAAGATGCCCCGACAATCCCCCAAATTGATGAAATATTAATTATACAACCACTCTTTCGCCTAATCATTTCGGGAATGACTCCCTGCGAATAGTTAAAAGCCCCTGTTAAATGAACATCGAGCATTTTATACCACTCAAGCTCAGTTATTTCGGTAAAGAGCTTAGATTTTGCTATCCCGGCATTGTTTATAAGCAACTCACAATCTGAACAGCGGCTTAAAATTCTGTCAGCTGATTTGCGGTCAGACACATCACACCTAAAGCCGCGTGCGTTCTCAAACTCGCTTTCAAGCCCTTTTGCCGCGGCTGTATTGTTAAGATAGGTGAAGATGACGTTGTGGTCTTTTGAAAATTCTCTTACCAACGCCGCCCCGATTGCCCCGGTTCCACCGGTTATAATTGCTGTTTTCATGCGACAATAATCTGATTGCCGTCTGAGCTTATGCTTATTGCGCTGAGACTTTTCTCGCCGTTTGATATAATCAGATTGGCTATTTCGTCTTCTAACTCTTTTCTAATTACCCTTCTTATGTCTCTTCCGCCGAATTTGCCGCCCTCTGATTTCGATTTTGCGGCGATGTAATCATAAACATTATCCTCGACATTAAGCTCGATTGTTTTTTCCTTCAACGGTTCTCTCATTTCGTCAACCATCAACTTTGAAATTTCGCGGCGACTATTGTCGCTGAGCGGAGAAAACACCACAACCTCATCCACCCTCGCCAAAAACTCGGGACGTAAAAAGTCTTTTAGGGCTTTTAATGCCTTTTCTTTTGAAATATCGCCCTCGGTTTTAGCAAATCCCACGCCGGTTGATTTGTCGGCGGAACCCGCGTTGCTCGTCATTGCAATTACCGTGTTTTCAAAACTGATTGCGCGCCCGTGGGCATCGTTGACTTTCCCCTCATCTAAAATTTGAAGAAGAATGTTCATAACATCGGGATGGGCTTTTTCAATTTCGTCAAAAAGAATTACAGAGTAAGGGCGGCGGCGCACTTTTTCGGTCAACTGCCCTGCTTCGTCATATCCCACATAGCCGGGTGGCGAGCCGATAATTCGTGAAACGCTGTGTTTTTCCATGAACTCGGACATATCAAGGCGTATGAGAGGTTCAACCGAATCAAACAATTCAGTTGCCAAAACCTTAACCAACTCTGTTTTTCCGACACCGGTGGGCCCGACAAAGATAAACGAAGCAGGACGGCGGCGCGCCGAGAGTTGAACCCGCGAACGTTTTATTGCCGATGCAACTAAGCCGCAGGCTTCTTGTTGCCCAATGATTTTTTGGTTTAAAACGCCCTCAATTTTCCCTATTTTATTGAACTCGGATTCCATTATTTTGGTGGCAGGAATGCCGGTCCACAATTCAATCACTTTGGATAAATCAAGTTCAGTTACTTGAATTTCTTTAACTTTTGGCTCTAAAACTTCTAACTCTTGTTGATTTTTTGCGATTTGCGTTTTGACGGTTGCTAACCTTTCATAGTCAACTCTCTCTTTATTGCTGATAATGGTTTCTTCTTCTGTTTCTAATTTCTTGTTTTCTTCCGCAAGCGACTCATAGCGCGACAGTTCAGTGCTTTTTATACTGGCGCATGCCGCCGCTTCGTCTAACAGGTCAATGGCTTTGTCAGGAAGAAACCTATCGTTTATATACCGCTCAGACAATACGGCGCAAGAGCGCAAAATATCATCGGGAACAATGATTTTATGGTGGCTCTCATAATAATCTTTTATTCCTTTAAGCAGTTCAATAGTGTCTTCAATAGTCGGCTCGTTTATGACAACCGGCTGAAAGCGGCGTTCAAGCGCGCTGTCTTTTTCTATGTGTTTTCGATATTCGTTGAAGGTGGTAGCACCAATGACCTGCATCTCGCCACGTGACAAAGCGGGCTTGAACATATTAGCAGCGTTCATTGTCCCCTCGCTGTCACCTGTTCCCACCAAATTATGAACCTCATCGATGAATATTATGATATTCCCCGCGTTCTTGATTTCTTCAATTAAAGACTTTACCCGACTTTCAAATTGACCCCTGAACTGTGTTCCTGCGATTAAGGCGGTTAAATCTAAAAGATAAAGCTCTTTGTTTTTGAGACGAAACGGCATGTCACCGCTTTCAAGTCTGAGCGCGATGCCTTCGGCTATGGCGGTTTTCCCCACACCCGGCTCACCGATAAGACAGGGGTTGTTTTTAGTTCTTCGTGAGAGAATTTGCGTTACCCTGTCAATTTCCTTGTCTCTGCCTATAACCCTGTCAAGCTCTCCGCGCTTTGCTCTTGCAGTTAAATTAGTGCAAAACGTGTCTAAGAATTTTCTTTTTTTGTTTTCTTTCTTATTTTTCTCCTCTTTTGGCTTTTGCTCTTTTTCTTTTTGTTGCGGAAGTTCTTGACTATCCCCATGTTTGAAAATATTATGGAAGAAGTCGGGAATCAAGCTCGCGCCTCCCGGCTTAAAGCCGAAAATATCGTCATCATCTTCATCGTCATCATCATAGTCTTCAAAGTCGTCATCTCCGAAAATCGCATTGTAGCTTTCTTCTAAGTCATCATCAGATATTCCCATATGTTTAAGATAATCGCCGATTTGGGGAACGCCTAATTCTTTGGCGCAGACAAGGCAAAGCCCTTCATTGTGCTTTTCATTACCCTGCATTGTGGTGATGAACACAATCGCCATTCTTTTTTTACATTTTGAACAAACCATTTTTCCCATTTTTAAAGACATGTCCTTTCTATACTATCACTATAAAACACTTTCGCTTAGATTCAGAAAATCAAAATTATAAATATATTTAAACAAAACAGAATTGTTTATTGTGGTGTCGTTTATGAATATAACCGTGTTTCCTGTGATTGAAGTGATTATATGCAAAAACGCCGCTAACAAAAACAACACTATAAATGCCTGCAAAAGCCCTGCCACCACGCCTAAAAGCATATTGAGCTTGCCCAAAATTGGTATTCTGTTAACTGCTCTTAAAGAGCGCGCCAACACCCCAAATGTCAATTTAAAAAGAAGGAACAGCGAGAAGAAAATAATCAGATTAAGCGGGTTCATAACTGACGGCTTAACAACCCCATCGGCAACGGCCTCTGATAGAGAGTCATGTTCTGAATTTATGAGAATGATTAGCGCGTGGTTAACATAGTTAGAGTCCGCCCCCGGATTTATAAAGCCGGTAATAATCGAAAAGTGTTCAGAAAAATCGTCTAATGCGCCACTCAAAGCGGTGACGACATTGTCATTGCTGTCATTATAGATGGTGACTAAGGCGCGCGCGAAAATTAAATCACTCAACTCATATTTATCATAATCGGTTATTATGATTTTGCCTAAGTTCAAGCTTTCTTGCTCTTCTAAGTTTAACTCAACACCTATTGGCGATAAGTCAATGTTTTCAATTCCGGTTTTGCTTATGTCCACGTTTTTGAGTTCAAGCACGGTCTTTCCCGATTGGTCAAAGGGAATATCTATCGATGAGACTTTTTGCCCGTCAACTGTTATTTCAGCCGTATTAATTTCAGAAAATCCGGCGAAAACATTAGCATGCTCTCCGAGCCGTTCGTCGAGATAATCTGTCACGTTTTTTCTAATCAACGACTGATATGCCATATCCGCTAACGGGGGCGACAATGTCAACGCGAGCACAAAAGCCAAAACAAACGCAACAAGCCCTGCCAACGATGAAACAAAGCCCCTCTTGTAACAAGCGAAAACAAGAGCGCATACTATTCCGATTAAAATTACATCATAAAACCAATAAAACTCAGTACCCATTTTCAGATATGCCTTCCTTAACCCTTCAAGTCAATTTTTTCAACCACGTCAAATCCCAATAAAAAGGCTGAATTGTCTATAACGACAAAGCCGTCATATTCCCCCGTGAGGAGGTGTTGCCCTGTTTGTTTAAATTCGCGGTCATAGGAATTTAAAAGCTCCCCTTCTAAAGTATACACTATATTCTTATAAACTTCAACTTGTTTTAGGTTATTTGGCATACTCTTGGTAGAAATTACCGAAGATTTTTGGTCTAACGTGATTAAAATGTTATCATTGCTGATAATATCTAACACCCCAAGCACGCTGAAACTGTCTGACGAGTCGAAAAACCTCAAATTCCCCTCATATTCATATACTCCTACAATTTCACCCTTCGCTGTGTCAAGTGCCGCGAAGAGGTCATCGCATAGCAGATGAACATAATTGTCCGACACATTCATTTTAAGCACCCATGAACCGCGCATAAAGGTGTGGCTCCAAATTGCTTCCCCCTCGCTTCTAAGGTCAAATTTTTGAACTGTCCCGAAATGCGCGCCGCTTTGAGCTTTTATGGTTGCTATATAGATAAACGAACCATCGGGTGAAAAGTCTACAGCTGTCACGTTTTCGTCAATGAAACGGCGGATAAAACGTTGTTTTCCGTTTTTGTCGTATACATAAAGCTCATTTGAAAACCGTCGTGATGCCGTTACAATAGCAACCATGTCATTATTGCCTAAAAAAGCGGCGACAATTTTTTGCTCTGTTTCTTCTTTATGTAGCTGGCTTCCATGATTAAAGATTGAAAAATCTGTCGCGCTGTGATTATATAAAAGCACTCTGTCTTTCCCCGAAATCATTATAGGAGAGCCGTAAAGGTGTTGAAAAGCATACATCTGTTCGCCGCTTTGCCTGTAATTATAAAGATATGTGTCGGTCAGCAGTAGAAAATTGTCGCCGAATCGTGCGAAAGAATACCCGGCACTTCCCGGCAAGCGCACGGGGAAGCCAACCTCTGAGGAGGTTCTTGTTTGAATTTGCGCGCCTATTCCGCCCAACGGCTCAATTATTGAATCCCAATTCAGCACAATTAATGCCACGGTTGACACTAAAGCCAAAAACACAATCAAGCCCTTTAAAAAATTTTTCAGTTTATCTTTGCGACGATAGGCAACAATATCATTTGGATTTCTCGACATAAGAACCGTCCTTGTATCTTACTCTATTTAAATAAAGCCCGTGTGGTGGGGCGGTGAAGCCCGCTTTATTGCGTTCTCCTGTTTTCAGAGCTTGTTTTATGTCTGTTAGTGTTCTTTTTCCTTCGGCGTAATAAATTAGCGTTCCGACTATAATTCTCACCATGTTGTGTAAAAAGCCGTTGCCTGAAATAAACAGGCTCACCCTTTCTTCTTGTCGGCTGATTTTAATGCTGTGGATTGTCCTTTTCGTTGAGTTCAGTCTTGCTTTAGACTCCGCCCTGCAAAACGCTGAAAAGTCATGCTCACCCATAAAAAGTTGGGCGGCTGAGTTTAATTGCTCGACATTCAGCGCGTGAAGGTAGTGAAGTTCAAGCCTGCTCTTAAACACGTCTTTTTTGTTTGAGTTGTTGATTATATAAAGATATTCCTTTTCTAACGCATCAAAACGCGCATGAAAATCGTTTGAGGTCTGTTGACAGTCTAATACACAGATGTCGGGTGGAAGGTGTTGGTTCATAGCTTTTTCAAGCCCACTGATAGGAATCGAATTATTTATATGCACATTAAAGCAATATTCTTTGGCGTGAACGCCCGTGTCTGTTCTCGAACAGCCGTTTATTGATGTTTTTTCTCTTAAAATTTCGGTTAGCGCGCTTTCAATTTCCCCTTGAATTGTCGGGCTTGAGGGTTGCTTTTGAAACCCGAAATAATTTGCCCCGTTATAGCTTATTAAAAATTTTATATTTCTCATTTTTAGACATGCCCTCCCCACACCAACGAGAAACGAAAAGTTCCATTTTTCCTTGTATTTGTAGATTTGTTTTCAAACTTAAGCAATATTAACCAAAATAACCATCCCAAGCGTGCAAAGCATAAGCACAGACACTAAATAGTCGATTTTAGATGACTTGAGCTGTCTCATTTTAGTTCTCCCCTCTCCGCCGCGATAACAGCGACATTCCATCGCCGTGGCAAGTTCACTCGCCCTTTTAAACGCCGAAATAAAAAGGGGAATCAAAACAGGAATCAACGCCTTCGCTCTTTTGGCTATGCCGCCTGTGTCAAGGCTTGCCCCCCGCGCTTTCTGCGCGGACATGATTTTGTCGGTCTCTTCAACTAAGGTGGGGATAAACCTGAGTGCTATAGTCATCATCATAGCAAGCTCGTGAGCAGGAAAATTCAGCTTTTTAAGCGGCGATAACAGACTTTCAATCGAGTCGGTCAGCGTTATAGGCGATGTAGTATAAGTTACAATTGACATTCCCGTTATAAGCGCGACTATTCTGATGATGACAAACACACAAGTTCGCACTCCCTCAAGATAAATTTGCACAAACCCTAAGTCCCACAAAACCTCATTCCCACCGACAAAAAAGAGATTTATAATGCCTGTGAAAATCAAAATGGGCATTATGGGTCTCATATTCTTAAAGATAAAGACATAGCTTATTTCACAAGCGGTGTATGCCATCAGAATAAACGCACAAGGAATAAACAAAGCGCGAAAATTGTCAGCTGTAAAAAGGATTATAATAAACAAAAAAGACAAAACGAGTTTAAACCTGCCGTCCATGCGATGCACAATCGAGTCGCCGGGGAAAAATTGCCCTATTGTAATATCTTTAAGGTTCACTCTTTAAACTTTCCCTATCCTTTCTAAGAACTTTTGAGCTAACTTAGAGACAGTATAAAGACCATCGCCCAAATCTAACCCTTTTTCTTTAAGCCGCATTGCGATTTTTGTTGTCTGCGGCAAGTCAAGCCCTATTTTTTCTAAATTATGAGAATGTGAAAACACCTTTTCTATTGTCTCAAAAGAATGTAATTTCCCGTTTTCCATCACTAAAACTTTATCGGCGTATTTCACTATATCGTCCATGCTGTGTGATATAAGCAAAACAGTAATACCCGAACTTTTGTGATATTGAGAAATTTTTGAGAGAACTGTTTTTCTGCCTTGCGGGTCTAACCCTGCCGCAGGTTCGTCTAATATAAGTACAGTCGGGCGCATTGAAATTACCCCCGCCAGCGCGACCCTTCTTTTCTCGCCGCCCGACAAATCAAACGGTGAGCGCGAAAGCCACGACTCGTCTATCCCCATTGCGCACGCGGCATCTAACACACGTTGTTCTATTTCTTCTTGAGACAATCCCATATTTTTTGGGCCAAAGGCTATATCTTTGAACACCGTTTCTTCAAACAATTGATGCTCTGAATATTGAAACACCAATCCAACCTCAAATCGAATTTCTTTGATGTTCACCTTTTTAGACCAAATGTCTCGCCCATTTATTATAACATAACCGTCAGTGGGTTTCAACAGCCCGTTCAGGTGTTGAATTAAGGTTGACTTTCCGCTTCCGGTATGCCCTATTATTCCGATGAATTCGCCCTTTTCTACACTGAAACTTAAACCGTCGACCGCCGTTGATTCAAAGGGAGTCCCCAAGCTGTATTTGTGCGTTAATTCGTCGGTTTGTATAACTCTGTTAATCTTAACAACTCCTCTACACATTCCTCTTCATTAATGACATCATTTTTTACCTTTAGTCCGCTTTGGCTCAATAAGTGCATAAGCTCGGTTACAGGGGGAACGTCAAGCCCGACATTCTTCAAAGTTTCAACTCTTGAAAATATTTGTTTGGGAGTGCCGTCCATAATAATTCTACCCTTATCCATAACCAAAACTCTGTCTGAGTTCACGGCTTCTTCCATATAGTGGGTGATTAGTATGACGGTTATTCCCTTTTCGCGGTTTAGCTTTTCGACAGTGTTCATGATTTCTTTTCTGCCCTTAGGGTCGAGCATTGCGGTGATTTCGTCTAAAACAAGGCATTCGGGTTCCATTGCTATTACCCCGGCTATGGCGACTCTTTGTTTTTGCCCACCCGAAAGGCGGTGTGGGGCGTGTCGCCGAAACTCATAAATTCCCACGGTTTTCATTGCTTTGTCGATTCTCAAACGAATTTCTTTCGGCTCTAACCCTAAGTTTTCGGGGGCGAACGCCACGTCTTCTTCCACTGTAGAGGCGACAATTTGGTTGTCGGGGTTTTGAAAGACCATACCGACAGTTTGCCTTATATCGTAAATCAGTGTTTCATCGTTGACATCCATTTTGTTTACACAAACGCCGCCTTTGGTTGGTTTGAGAATACCGTTTAAGTGTTTCGCTAAGGTGGACTTACCGCTCCCGTTATGCCCGAGAACTGCCACAAACTGCCCTTTGGGAATGTCAAGATTTATTTCAAGCAATGCGGGCGCGCTTTCGATTAAATTTCCCTCATCGTCAAAATGCTGATATGAATATGATAAATTTTTAACTTCTATAATGTTCAAGTCAACCTCCTGATTACCGGCTTATTAAAATAATCTGCCACCGGCGGCTCGCCGGTTAAATAAGGCTATTGCCGTGTTTCCGCAAGGCACGCAAAGCCCGGTGTGTTGCACGGGGAGTCCTATTTCATCGGCTGTTACGGTAATGTCAAACTTGTGTCCTACAGTCATTTTCAAGAGATAAGCCATAACCGTGGGTGACAGTCCGCTTGTATAACTGTTGAGCATTATAAACAGCGGATTATTAGACAAGACACAGGCGCATAAGTTCATAAGCTCGTTGATACATTCTTCTAATTTCCACATCTCGCCGTTTGTACCCCTTCCATAGCTTGGCGGGTCAAGAATAATCGCATCATATTTGTTTTGGCGTTTTATTTCTCGCTTAAGGAATTTCACGGCATCATCGACAATCCACCTGACAGCGGCTGAAGAAAGCCCTGTTTTCGATGCATTTTGCTTTGCCCACTCTACCATGTTTTTCACGGCATCAAGGTGACATACCATCGCCCCTGCCGAAAGACAAGCTAATGTCGCGCCGCCGGTATAGGCGAACAGGTTTAAAACTCTTATTGATGAAGCTTTTAAAAAATTTTCCACCGTTGGCTCGCCGATGGTCTGCCGACAAAAGTCCCAGTTAACTGCCTGTTCGGGGAACAGCCCTGTGTGTTTAAATCCTGTTGGCTTTACTTTGAATTTCAGCCCTTTATAGCCAATCGCCCAGCTTTCGGGGATTTTCTTTTTGAACTCCCACTCTCCCCCGCCGCGTGAGCTTCGGTGATATATTGCATCGGCGGTGTTCCAAAGCGGTGACGGGTTTGGGTTTGTCCAAATAATCTGAGGGTCAGGGCGAATAAGAATAACCTCGCCCCACCGCTCAAGCCTTTCACCATTTGAAACATCTATTAAAGCATAATCTTTCCAGTCAGAAGATAGTCTCAAAGCCAACCTCATTTCAATTGAGAATTTAATATTATAATTTTTTACAAGTTTCTTTAATAAATTGCAAAATTGTCTCGTCGTATTCAGTAAATACAAATCCACATTCCGGATGTGACATAAGCGATTCATATGAATTCACACCTATTATATTTAGAATTGTAAGAACATCATCTTCATCATTTTGTCTGTATCCAATACCATTAGCACTTATTGAATCAAGCTTACCTCTTAATTGTTGAATGATATTTAAAACTTTTAAAGTTATTTTATTACCTTTAAAAATTTCTTCACACTCCTTTTCATCGATAATAAGACCATCTTCATTCATGTAATAAGGAGCACTTTCAGTATTTAGCCAATCAGAACGAAGGTGTAATCGGTTAGCAATGTCTTCTATAACTTTTTTAGTGCCGTCATCATATTCTAAATCATTTATGTCGTCAACATCATGACTGGCTCTAACGTCTATTTTACTACAAAACGCAGCGTACATGAGAGCAAAACCACCAACAGCAACTATAGTTCGTTTTTGATTTACTTTTTCATCAAGTGATTTTACAGCAGTGAATAAAGTTTCAAAAGATGTCATGTGTTCTAAATTCTCCTCAAATTTTAATAGTTAATTATATTATCGTATGAAATTCATTTCATTGTACCACTCAAATGTTCCAAGTGGTCTTTCAGATATTTGAATTTTTACTGAAAGTGGTTTAAGCTTTTTAAGAGAAGATAAATTTTCCATTTCAAATAGATAATCTTTTTTCTGGGTTTTTATAATGCAAAAAAGCATACATTGAGCAATATTAGACATGTGTCTTAAATCTAATTCTTTAAGTCTTTCAGTGTCAACCCTCCCATAGTAATCAACGAGTTTCTGTATACATCTGTTCATTTCGCTGTAGTCAAGCACAGACCAGCGTTCTCTGTATTGATAATAAATTGGAAAATACATTAAAATCACCCATGTCAACTGTTCGTCAACTGCCTTGCTATTTCTTCAACCAAACGTTTTATTTGACTCTCGTCTTTTCCCTCTGCCATTATTCTGATTAACGGCTCAGTTCCGCTTTCGCGCACTAATATTCTGCCCTCATCACCCAATTCTTCTTCGGCTTTATTTATTGAAGCTAAAACATTTTCGTTTGATTTCCATCGTGCTTTCTTTTGAACATCAGCCTCAACCCCAATAAGGATTTGCGGGAACTTTGGTATTTCGGCAATAAGCGCGGACAATTTTTCCCCCGAGTTCTTTACGGCACGCAAAAGTTTCACGGCGGTTAATTGTCCGTCTCCCGTTGTGGCGTGTTGTGAGAAAATCAAATGCCCCGACTGTTCGCCGCCCAACGAATAATCATTCGCAAGCATTTCTTCAAGAACATAACGGTCGCCGACTTTAGCGGATATTGTTTTAACTCCGTTTGCTTTCATGTATTGGTGGAACCCTAAGTTTGACATTACCGTGCAAACAACAGTGTCATTGTTTAACAACCCGTCTTTTTTCATGTCGCGCGCAAGCAACGCCATTATTTTATCACCGTCAACGACATTCCCTTTATCGTCAACAGCTAAACAACGGTCGGCATCGCCGTCAAACGCCAAGCCCACATCATAGTCACCCTGCTTCATTGTTTCGCACAGGTTTTCAATGTGTGTTGAACCACAATTATGGTTAATATTTATACCATCGGGGGTAAGGTTCAGATATTCGCATTGCGCCCCCAAAGCGTTGAAAATCGCCCTCGCGGTGGGTGAAGCACTGCCGTTGGCGCAATCAACGAGAAGCTTCATTCCTTTCAATACCGGAGCTTTGTCTTTGGAGATACAAGCGATAATATATTCATTGTAATCACAAGCCGCGCTGTAGGCGTGTCTTACGGTTCCTATTTCTTTGCCTGACTTAATGTCGAATTTGTTTGCCTTTACTAACGACTCTATTTCGTCTTCTTCGCTATCAGACAGTTTATAGCCGTTACCCGAAAAGATTTTTATTCCGTTATATTCAAAGGTATTGTGTGAGGCTGAAATCATAATTCCCGCCCTTGATTGAGAAGAATCAAACGCGCCAAGTTCTTTCACTAAGTATGCTAACGCAGGCGTGGGAATAACTCCAAGCCGCTCAACGTCAGCCCCCACAGAGGTAATTCCGGCAATAAGAGCCGACTCGATAACACGTGATGAAATTCGCGTGTCTTTCGCGATTTGTATGAGCGGTCTTTTACCGGTCTTTTCGCGCAACACGGTTGCTGTTGCTCTCCCTATGTTCATTGCCAATTCACATGACAGTTCGGTTATGGCGAGTCCTCTCACCCCATCGGTTCCAAATAATCTTGACATAAGACCTCCCTTAATTATATAGTTTCTTCAAATAATTCTATTATTTCTATGGGGGCATAGGTGAACATTCCTGTTCTTTTGTCTGATATGCCCTTGCAGACTTCTGAGTTGTAAAATTTGTCAATAGTTTCTTCATATGTCCATTTATGGCTTTTCGCTAAACCTTCTATAACCATTCTCATAAGAGAAGTATCACCCAACATGATTTAGCCCTCCGTCTCATAACTCTTTATAAAATTTAATGCTTCAATGCCTTTTTGCGAAGCTATGCAGTATTGGTTGTTTGGTTTTGAAAAGGTCAGTTGATACAGGGTGGCTCTCTTTACATCAGCGTTTACACGATTTTTTGATAATAAGCTCATGTAATCATCAACCGTTGCCGCGACATCGTCATCGGCTATATTACCGAATACAGCATCGTATATATTCAGCGTTTCAACGTCTCTTGCGCGGTTTTTCACGACAAAATCAAGCCATTCCTCTGTATAACCGTCAAAATAAAGGACATTTAGCTCACTGTCGTCAAATTCATATACACTGACAATTGGTTTTTTATTTTTCAATATGGAACGTCTTTCAGCCCATTTTTCAGACTGCTCTTTTAGGGTAGTGACATAAAAACCCTTCCCAAAATCAAGATTAAACCGCCCGTATGACAAAATGGGTTTTGGTATCGCTAAATAAGAGCCGTGATAAACTAACACCGAAGACCAACCCCTTTTGTTCTAAAATATTCTCGCATTTCTTCCACAAGATATTCTTTACCCAAGGTGTGTTGCACATCATAATGTTCAACGTATATATCCCAAAGACCGCTGTTTTTTAGCGTGTTATAAGTTATATTCTTATCGCCACCGAAAAACTCTTGCGCCGCCACCTCTATCACCCAAACCATATATTCCATTATTTCTACAGTCAATATAACCACTCTCCACTCTTAACTTTCAATTGTCAATTGTAAATTGTTCGTCATTCCCAAATGCTCATATGCAAGGGCGGTTGCGATTCTTCCGCGTGGTGTTCTCGCTAAGAAACCCTGTTGCATTAAAAATGGCTCACAGACATCTTCAAGGGTGACAGCCTCTTCTCCTAATGCCGCCGCTAACGTTTCTAAGCCGACAGGGCCGCCGTTATAGCCCTTAATAATAATATGAAGCAGTCGCTTATCTAAGCTATCTAACCCCAATGAGTCAATTTCTAAACGGTCAAGCGCGATTCTCGCTAATTCTTGAGTTATTTTGCCGTCACCCAAAACTTCCGCAAAGTCCCTTACTCGTTTAAGCAGACGGTTGGCTATACGCGGTGTTCCGCGTGAACGTTTGGCTATTTCTTTCGCCCCGTCGCGCACAGTCGGAATAGCCAAAATAACCGATGAACGCATGATTATGTCACTAAGTTCGGTCTCGTTGTAAAGCTCTAACCTTGAAATAACCCCGAAACGGTCCCTTAAGGGGTTGGTCAACTGCCCTGCCCTCGTTGTTGCGCCGATAAGGGTGAAACGCGGAAGGTCTAACTTGATTGACTGGGCAGAAGGGCCTTTGCCTATAATTATGTCGATGAAAAAATCCTCCATAGCAGGATAAAGAACCTCTTCCACCTGCCGCGAAAGTCTGTGAATTTCGTCTATAAAAAGAATGTCGCCATCGTTAACATTAGTGAGCAATGCCGCTAAATCGCCCGGTTTTTCTATTGCGGGCCCCGATGTGGTTTTTATGTTTACCCCCATCTCGTTTGCGATTATTGTCGCTAAAGTCGTTTTGCCTAAGCCCGGCGGCCCGTAAAGCAACACATGGTCAAGGTTCTCTCCCCTGCCCTTTGCCGCATGGATAAAAATGTTGAGGTTTTCTTTAACTTTTTCTTGCCCGATATATTCGTTGAGTGATTTCGGGCGCAATGAATATTCAAGCTCAACATCTTCTATATTATATTCGGGCTGAATCATTCTATTATTCTCTTCGCCCTCGCTATTGTTAAAACTATTTTCTATCAAGAGTTTCTCTCCTTTTTAGGACAATCTTTTAAGCGCGCCCTTTATCAATTCAGATGTTGGAATGTCATCATCAAATCCTGTCAGCGCGTTAAACGCATCACCGCTGTTAAATCCTAACACCATAAGCGCGGACACCGCTTGTGCTTTATTCCCTTCTGAAACCCCAATGTTGGGCATTGTATTTGCAAACGTGGGTGTAGCCGTTCCGAACTGTTTATCAACTTTGTCTTTCAACTCCAAAACAATTCTTTGAGCAATTTTCGCGCCAATACCTTGAGCTTTAGTGAGTAGTTTTGAATCGCCTGAAGCAACGCACAACGCGAACCCTTGGGGCGACAAACAAGAGAGAACAGACAATCCCGCTTTAGGGCCCACCCCCGACACCGTAATCAACATTCTGAAGGCGTTCAGTTCAGCGGCACTCGAAAATCCGAACAGCTCAACAGCATCTTCTCTCACATAAAGGTGTGTAAGCAGTTTCACATCATCGCCGATTTTAATGTCAGACAAGGTAGAAGCAGATGTTCGGCAGGCATACCCCACACCCCCACACTCAATCACAGCAAGACATTCCCCCTTATGAACCACTTGACCCGAAACACTATAAAACATGATTAGACCTCCGAAGTATACGTCCGCGGAAGCGGACACAATAATTGTCAATTGTCAATTGTACATTGTCAATTGTTCGTCATTGCCCTGCGGTTATGGGCGTGGCAGATGGCGATTGCCAATGCGTCTGCCGCATCGTCGGGCTTTGGCAACACAGATAGGTTGAGAATTCGCTTGGTTAGCTCTTGAACCTGCCTTTTTGCCGCCTTGCCGTAACCCGTTACCGACTGTTTAACCTGTAACGGTGTGTACTCGAATATTTTAAGCCCTCTTTGTTTTGCGGCGAGAATAATTACCCCTCTTGCGTGCGCCACTTCGATGGCTGTTTTTTGGTTTGTGGTAAAATATAACCGCTCAATCGCCGCAAAATTCGGCTTATAACTGTCAAGAATCCCTGTTATATCGTCATATATCTCCAAAAGCCTCGACTCAAACGGAGTATTGGCACGGGTGGTTACAGCCCCATAAGCCACTGTGGTTAACTTAGTCTTAACGCTGTCTATTATTCCAAAGCCGACTGTCGCGTATCCGGGGTCAATTCCGATTATTCTCATCTGTGTACCTCTGTATATATTTGACAAACAAAAGAGCAAAAACCGCCAAACAAAAAGTCGGCGGTCTTGCTTCGGCGGTTTGCCGGCTCACAGATTGGCACGCCGTAAGGGATTCGAACCCCCGACCTACTGGTTCGTAGCCAGTTACTCTATCCAGCTGAGCTAACGGCGCATAATAATAGATTTTAGCACATTTTCACTAAAATGTCAATAGGAAAAATGAAATTTATTAAAATTTTTAATTTTTATTTTTTTGAAGCTTGCCTATAGCAGTTCCGGTTGAAATTTTTGATTTCAACCGGAACGAGTGCAGAATTAATTATTTTTGCGATTAATCCAACTTGTTGCTAAATCCATTGCGGCGCGGCAGGCGTTTGTTTTATCTAAAGCGTTTAACATTACAAAATCATGAACCATACCCAAAACTCGAACGGCGGTTGTGTCTACACCGGCTTCTAAGAGTTTTTTTGCATAAGCCTCACCCTCATCCCTGAGAACATCTGCTTCGTCTGTTATAATCATTGCACAAGGAAGTCCCTTAAGCTCTTCGGTTGTTGCTCTGAGAGGCGATGCCGTTATTTGATTGCGCTCGCTTTCTAAGGTAGTGTATTGCTCCCAAAACCATTTCATGCCTTCCCTGTAGAGATAATACCCCTGTGCAAATTCACGATATGATTGAGTATCAAAAGCGGCATTTGTAACCGGATAAAACAAAAGTTGTTTATGTATGCGCTGCCCTGCACGCTTTTTTGAAAGCATGGTTAAAACAGTCGCCATGTTCCCGCCCACACTGTCCCCTGCTACGGTTAAAGTGTCCAAACGCGCTTGTAATTTCAACTGCCCTAAAATATCGGGCAGCATGGATAAAGTCAAATAACATTGTTCAAGCGCAACGGGATATTTTACTTCAGGGGAAAGACTGTATTCGGGGAAAAATACAATTGAATTGGTTCTTGCCGCCAATTCGCGCACTAATTTTTCATGTGTGTGAAAGTTTCCGAACACCCAACCTGCGCCATGTATGTAAAGGATAACATTCGGATTGCCCGTAATATTTTCAGGTTGCACGCAGTAAACACGAAACGACTCAAAATCATTTGGATTTATTCGCAGGATTGATATGTTCGCCGGGTATTTATAAACAGGGGCGTTTTGCGCTTCGTTTAATCTTTGACGACCTTCTTCCGGCGGAAGTTGAAAAATAAGCGGTGGGACAGAACTTGAATCGCAAAGTTCGACCGCCGCTTGTTCAAGTGGAATTCTTTCCATAAAATACCTCTCACATAAATTTATTTTATCTATTATATGATTTAGTTGATTTTATGTTAATTTTCGAGACTATATTATCACCCACATCTCATATTCGACATAGTATAGCTTAAAAGGAGGTGGGTTTATGGATTGTTGTAACAAATGCGGCAACACAAATTGCTGTTGTTGCCGCCAAGACTGTCGCACTTGCGGGTGCGCCGTCGAAGAATGTGATATGGAGCAAAGTTTTTGCTCACTAATCGAATCAATCGCGCTAATCGAAACCGCCCTATCACATATACTTAATGCCGAAGGCGAGAAACTTCAAAGAGCAATCTCACTTGCAAAAAATGTTGACGAACTGTTGGCAGTTAACAAGTCGGTGGTAAGAACCATCGCGTGCGTGACCCGATTAGAAACGATTTTGCTTGAAAAATTAACCGAGGTAACCTGCGCTATGGAAGAATGTGAACCTGATGTTTGTTAATCCATTAGTGGCGGGCAATTGTCAATTGCCCGCCACTATACTCGTTAAGGGGTATAATGCAAATAATTCTCAAGATTGAATAAAGCGAACAACGGAACGTTAAGCAACCCATCATCCAAATTCAAATTTGACAGCGATGTACGAATCGCTAATTTCGGGTTATATCGTTCACGATATACTCCGAGACTTTTTGCTTGTAAGTTTTTTGTTGCTTTAACTTCAACAGGGTAAATGTCCCTGCTGTCCGCAAATACAAAATCGACTTCCGCCGTTGCCCCTGAAGTCCAGTAGTAGATATTGCGAATAAAACTTTTCCCCACTAATTCTGACAAAACATACTGTTCTGTAAGTGCCCCCTTAAACTCCTCAAATATCTTTATATTTTCTAAGATAGCGTCCGGTGACAATTCGCTCATAACGCGGAGTAAACCCACGTCAAGATGATATAGTTTAAACGCCTTTAAATCCTCATAAGCCTTAAGCGGTGTCGAGGCTTTTGTTATTCTGCCGACTTTGCGAAGCAATCCGCTGTCTGTCAACCACAGCATAGCCTCTTCATAATCGCGCGCCCTTGCTCCTTCGCGTACTAATCCATAAATGAATTTTTTGTTTTCTTTAGCAAGTTGCGATGGTATACTGTTCAATAGATAGCGCAGTTTAGGCATAATGTTTTTAGGCGCGTGCTTAGAAAAGTCATTTTCGTAAGTTTCAAGTATACCAAGTTGCCGTTCTTCTACTAACGAAAAATCTCGTGTATCAATCCAAGTTGCGATTGCTGCGGGCATACCGCCTATGACAAAATACAGTTTTAGTTCATCGGTAAGTTTATCGGCTATTGCTTTTGGTATTTCGCTCAAACCATCGTTTCTGACAAATTCTATAAGAGAGTCTTCATTGTTTGCAGATAAAAATTCCTCAAAATTAAGCGGTTGCAACGTAAGAAAGTCTACCTTACCGACCGGAAACGATGTGCCACTGTGTAGAGCAACGCCGAGCAGTGAACCAGCACAGCATATAGCGTACTCCGGTGCGGTTTCAGCAAAATACTTCAAAGCTGTCAGAGCACGCGGAATTTCCTGAACCTCGTCAAATATCAAGAGCGTTTCTTCGGGTTTTATTCGTTTGCCGTGCAAGGCTCCGAGCAAATCTACAATTCTTTTTGGCGAAATATCACCGTCAAAGGTTTCTTTCAATCCCGGCGCGTTTTCAAAATTTATATATAACACATCATCGAACGCTGTTCTGCCAAATTCATTTAAAAGCCACGTCTTACCGACCTGACGTGCTCCTTTCAGAATCAAAGGTAGACGGTTTTTCTTGTTCTTCCATTTAACTAAATCATTCATTAAGAGCCGTTTCACAAAAATCACCTCACAAGTTCCTTAGGTGATATAATCCCCTAATCAATAAGCCTTGTCGGGTTATATCTGCGAATTGCTTGTTCGTTGAGCTGTATGTCGAAGCCTTCTGCGATTTTCAGCATCTCTTCTTTAATTGTGTCTTCTCTTAATTTTACGATTAAAAGCTCTCTCGAACGCTCTAACCAGTCGGGGCGTTGTGAAATATCAAGGCGTGTGACGATATAAAATGCTTCGTCAGTTTCAGCCATGCCGACTTCATCGTCAGAAAGCTCGTCAAACAACAGAGAAATCAACTCTTCTCCCAATTGTTCAGCCATATCTCTGCTTATTTGGAACTCAGAGTCCACTTCTTCATCGCCATATATTATGTCAAATTCGTTTTCATCATAAATCTCTTCGTCTTCATTTTCGTCTTCTTCTGTTTCTTCTATTTCTTCTTCGTCTGTTTGAGGAATGTCTTCTGCTTCATCGTCAAGGTCGGCTTGTTCTTCTTCAAGCTCGTCATCATCAAAATCAGCAGTAAATTCAAATCCTTCAGATAAAATGATGTCATCGTTTTCAAAATCGTCTTGAAAATCGTCTTCAAAGTCGTCTTCAAAAGCATAGTTATCGGGGTTAAGCAAACGGTCTTGTTCCATGCGGAAATCTTCCTCAGCGGCTTCGAGTTCGCTGAAAGACGTTCCCCCTTTAGCCGAATTAAGATAACTTTCAGCGCGCTCACGTGCTTCAGCCAAATCAATTTCGTCTAACGGCTCACCGTTTACATCGGTTTTATACACCGGTAAAATGAGGGCGCGGCGATACTCAATGTGAAACGCACGCTCAATCTCATCACTCGGAACGGGAAACAGCCCATCAACGCCGTAATAAGCTTCAAACACCGCCTCTTCTTTCAAAGACGACAGTCCCCACTCAATCGCCGACGATTCACTTATTCCGCGCGCTTCATGATATTCGCCGATGGTTTTTTCTTTCATTCCTGCCTCGGGGTTAATCGCACTCCCCCAGGTGGTTCTTACGTTATTGCGCACGTCTGCCGCTCTTTGAGGGTCGAGAACAAGCTCTAAACGCTCAAATTCACTCTCATACGCCGCTAAAAGTGTTATTCGCTCTAACGCTTTGTTGTTTACCCAGTCTATAAAGGGAATGTCTTGTCCGTCCTCATTAAGGGTATAGTTGCTGTAATCAAAGAGTTCTTGGTTCATGTTGGCATCGGGGTATTGTTCATTAAATTTTTCGAGTGCTTCAGCTTGCGCATCTAATTGCGCTAAGATAAATCTCCCTGCCGCAATTTTCTGCCCGTCAATAGTCGCAACATACGATGTATCTGCACAAGCGCACAGTAAGAGGGTTAAAGACAGCACGATGGCTGTAAGTTTTTTTTGTAAGTTTGTCATTATTTTAGTTTTCCTTTCTTAGCTCTATATTATTTTGGGCTAACGCCTTTAAAATTAAAGCGACACTTTTGTCCGCTTGTTCATCGGTTAAGGTTGTATCCGGTTTTCTCAGCACAAGTTTATAGGATAAACTCTTCTTCCCACTTGGTATTTGCGCTCCTTTATAAACATCAAAGAAATCAAGTTGCTCTATAAACTTACCGTTCTTGCGAATAATTTCCTCAACCTTTGCCGCCGGAATTTCATCGTCACAAACAAGACTTAGGTCGCGGATTAACGCTGGGTGTTTAGGCAAAGCTTTAAATTTAGGAACAGTGCCGGTTAATTCGTATAGCGGCTCAAGTTCAATCTCTGCCATATACGCTCTCGCGTTAATTTTAAAGCTTTCACAAACTTTTGGGTGACATTCGCCCAATATGCCGATTTGTGTCTTGCCGACTTGTATTTTGGCACATCTGCCGGGGTGATAGGTTTTGGCTTCATGCTCGCCGATATACTCTATGCCGCGCACTCCGATGTTTTCCATCAACGTTTCGACAAGTCCTTTGAGGGTGAAGAACCCCTCGTCTTCGCCGTACATTCCGATACACAGTACCTGCCGCTCGTCCGGCAATTCGTCTCCGGTGGGAACATACACCCTCCCGATTTCGTAAAACCGTCCTTGAGTCACCCGGTTGTTGAAATTTCTTGACAAAATTTCCAACATTGACGGCGACATGCAGGTGCGCATAACGCTCATGGTTTCGCCCAACGGGTTGCGGATTACAACGCTATCTCTCAATGTCGCGCACACGCCTGCCTTTTCATATGATTTGGGTGAGATGAACGTAACGCTCATACATTCAAAGCAACCCTCGCCAATCATGGTTTGTTCCACTGCGCGTTTAAAGGTTTCCCTACGCTCTATACCGCCGCCTTCCAATTTGGGGACAGTTGATTTTATTTTATTATAGCCATAAATTCGAGCTATTTCTTCAGCTAAATCACATTGCCGTTCAACGTCGCTCCTCTCAACAGAAGTTTTGATTACACTCCCCTGCTCTTCCGACAAAAAACCTAATTTTTTAAGAATTTTCAATTGCTCGGTTTTTGGAATGTCTGTACCCAATATTTGATTGACTTTCGCCGCATCATGAACTAACGTTTTTGCAGAGCTTTTAAAATGCGCAATGTCAATTATATTACCGAGCACATCGCCACAGTCTAACTCTTTCACTAACTGCAAGGCCCTGTACAATGCTGCACTCGCGCCTTCGGGGGGCAAACCCTTTTCAAAGCGTGCGCTGGATTCTGTGCGCCTGCCAATTTTTTTTGCACTTTTACGGGTAGAAACCCCGTTAAAACAAGCTGACTCAAAAACCACTTCCTTTGTATCATCCATGATTGAGCTAAATTCACCGCCCATCACCCCGGCAATTGCAACCGGCTGTTGAGCATCCGCGATTACTAACATTTCTTCTGATAAAAGCTGTTCACTGCCGTCTAACAGGGTGATTTTTTCGCCGTGAGCGGCGTTTCTCACTATAATTTTATCGCCGCTTAGGTATTTCTTATCAAAGGCGTGCATAGGGTGCCCGTATTCTAACATTACGAAGTTGGTTATATCCACATAATTATTAATGGGGCGCACGCCGGACGCGCGCAATCTTTCCTGTAACCATCGCGGAGATGGGGCAATTTTGACATTTTTGACTACCGCCGCCATATAACGCGGACAAAGCTCTTTATTCAAGACCTCAACCGAAAGTGCGAGAGACTCACCGTTGTCCTCAAACTTATAATCACAAACGGGGAGCTTTAACGGCAGTTCAAAAGTCGCGCTCACTTCTTTAGCTAACCCCAAAACAGACAGACAATCGGGACGGTTATTAGTTATTTCAAATTCAACAACCGTGTCTTTAAGCCCCAAAAATTCAATCGCATCACTGCCAACCGACAAAACAGCGGGCTTCCCTTCTTGTGAAGGCGGTGAATTTCCGCTAAGTGGGGCATCGTTCAAAATCAATATGCCATCGGTGGCGGCATAAGGCAAATACTCATGAGGTACCCCCAACTCTTGATAGCCGCACATCATGCCATCACTTTTAACGCCGCGAAATTTGCCTTTTTTTATTTTGGTGATTGTCCCGTCGTGATAGTTAAATACTACGCCGCCGTCCAAAACCACCGGGACATAAGCTCCAACGAACAAGTTCTGCGCCGCGGTAACTATTTGAACCGGCACGTCACCGCCGACATCTGCCTGTGCCACCCAAAGTTTTTCAGCATCCGGATGTTTTTCAAGCGCGCTCACCATACCAATCACTATGTTTGATAGCGGCGCGGACAATTCCGTCCACTTTTCGACCTTTGAGCCGCTCATGGTCATGCCGTCCGCAAACTCCTTAATCGGCATGTCCGCTTTTATATAGTCCGACAGCCATTTCATTGATAAATTCAAAAAGCAATTCCTCCTTAAAGTCTATAACTGAACTCAAAATTGCGACAAAAACCGTGCATCGTTCTCGTATAAAAGACGCATGTCATCTATTTCATACCGCATCATTGTAATACGCTCCAAACCCATTCCAAACGCGAAACCTGAATAGATTTCAGGGTCTATTCCGCAATTTGACAGCACTGTCGGGTGCACAACTCCGCAACCCAACATTTCAATCCACCCCTCACCTTTACAAAAAGAACAACCCATTCCCCCACATTTAAAGCAAGATAAATCCACCTCTGCCGATGGCTCGGTATATGGGAAGTGATGTGGGCGAAACCTTAATTTTACGTTATCGCCGTAAAGTCTTTTTATAAAAGTTTCGAGAGTGCCTTTAAGGTCGCCGAAAGTTATGTTTTCACCCACCACCAACGCTTCACACTGATGAAATACCGGCGAGTGGGTCGCATCAACTTCGTCAACGCGATAAACCGCGCCCGGACTTATAATCGCGATTGGCGGTTTTTGTTTGAGCATTGTGCGTATTTGAACAGAGCTTGTCTGCGTTCTTAGAATCGTTTGGTCGTCTATATAAAAAGTATCGCCCTCATCGCGCGCAGGGTGCGCCTCATCGGTATTGAGCATATCGAAAACGTATTTTGTCTTTTCAATTTCCGGTCCGTCCACAACGGTATAGCCCATAGAGCGGAATATTTCCTTTAAGTCGCTGAGCACTATGCTCATGGGGTGAACTTTTCCGTGGCGGCGGCGGGTGCCCGGCAGTGTAACGTCAACAGCTTCTTCTTTTAGCGCACGCTCAAGCCCCGATGCTTTAATTTCCGCGCTTTTGGCTTGCAATGCCGTTTCAAGGGCTTGCCGCGCTTCATTCACCTTCGCGCCGAACACAGGGCGGTCGGCGACATCAAGCGTGCCGGTTTGTTTAAGCATAGCCATAAGCGCGCTTTTTTTGCCAAGCAGACGAACTTTAAGCTCGTCCGGTTTATCGGTCGCGCTGAGAGCTTTTATTTGTTCCAACCCCTCATTCAAAAGCAATTCAATTTTTTCAAGATTTTCCTTCATATTTTTAGACATATCCTCTCTGCGTTTTAAAAACTGGCACCCTCAACAGGAATCGAACCTGTAACTAACCCTTAGGAGGGGTTCGTTATATCCATTTAACTATGAGGGCTGACGGACAATTGACAATGTACAATTGACAATTGACAATTGATAGTTGACAGTTATTCTGTCGCCGCGCGACTTATTTGAATTTAAAACACGTGCTGATATATCATTATACTATATTATTTTGAAAATTTCAAGTGTTCGGGTGAAATTTTTGTAAAATTTAAATTCTATTTAAATTCTACCTTATATTTATATCTCACTTTCCGCAACACCGCTTATATTTTTTGCTGCTACCACAAGGGCAAATGCTGTTTTTTGCGGGCGATGCGGAATAATTGCTAATGTCGTTTTGTTTGACGGTTTTTTTTCTTGGTTTCAAGCCTTGCATTGAATCAAGCCGTTCTTCTTGTTTTACCCACTCGATTCGCCCCTTTGAATATGCGGTTATTCTCTTATCAATTTCGCCATTATCCCTAAAGTTAAACCCTGTTACCGACATAACAAGTGGTTGTCCCCCATGGTCAATAACGCATGATAAACCGCCCACTTCTCCCATGTCAAGCACGTCCGTAACCTCTAAGCGTGTTCTTTCGCTTAACCTAACGCCCTGTGCCGCTAATACTTTGGTATTCCGCATTTTTGAATAACAAAAAAGCGGTAAAGCGGCCTTCATTTCGCGCATTAAATCTGTACCATTTGGCATTTGTAACATTTTTATTTCCCCCTATAATAATTTCATTTCTATATCCTGTGAAAGCGGTATAAATTTATCAGTCATATTTTTTAACCTCGCAAATAAATTATTTATGATAAATAGACAATTAATAAAAAATATTACAATCGTTATTTGTGCTTTTTGCCAAAAACCTTTTTAGCAATTGAAACTGCTCCTTGTGCATCTTTGGCGTAATAATCTGCCCCGATTTTAAGGGCATAATCCTCTGTAAGCACTGCCCCACCCACAGCAATCTTACAATCGGGGCAGGCTTTTCTTAATGATTTAATCGTATTTTCCATAGCAGGTAATGTCGTGGTCATAAGCGCGGACAGCCCCACAAGTTTTACACCGTGCGCGGCGTTGACTATTGTTTCTTCTGAAACGTCTTTGCCTAAATCTATTATCTTATAGCCGTAGTTCTCAAGCAAAATTTTCACTATATTCTTGCCTATATCATGAATGTCGCCTTTCACCGTTGCAAGTACGATTTTCTCGTTTTGTTCATGTTTTTCACCGGTACTGTCCAATGCGCTTTTGATGAGTTCAAAGCAAACTCCTGCCGTCTCCGCGCTCAAAATCAGTTGCGGCAAAAATAGTTTTCCGCTCTCAAAAAGAACCCCGACTTTATCCAACGCCGGAATAAGCTCTGTTTCGGCGATTTCTATTGCAGGCAACTCGTTCAAGAGCTTAACCGTCATATCTTTAGCCGCCGCCTTCAAGCCCTTTATTACGGCATATTCTAAATTTTCCGCCATGGGTTCTGCGGTCGTGTGTTCTGCGGTGCCGGATATATATTCTACTGAGTTTTTGTCATGCCCTGACAGCACTTTAAAGGCGCGTACAGTGTCGCGCATAACATGAACGTTTGGGTTGATAATCGGCAAATCTAAGCCATTTTCAAGTGCCATAGCAAGAAAAGTGTGATTAATTAACTCACGGTTTGGAAGCCCAAATGAAACATTAGATACTCCGAGAACGGTTTTTAACCCCAATTGCTGTTTAATTAGCCGCACGGCTTTCAGCGTTTCTCTGACTGCTTCTTGCTGTGCTGAGGCGGTTAAGGTTAAACAATCTATAAAAACTTTTTCTCTTTCAATTCCGAAAGAAAGCGCGGTGTTAAGGATTTTTTCGGCTATTTTAAAACGTTCACTCGCTTTAGGCGGTATGCCGTTTTTGTCTAAGGTCAAGCCCAACACACAAGCCCCATATTTCTTAACAATCGGCAAAATAGCATTAAGCACAGTGTCTTCACCGTTAACTGAGTTGACAATGGCAACGCCGTTGCAAACCCTGAGCGCGGCCTCAATAACCGCAGGTTCGCCCGAATCTATCTGTAACGGCACATCGACTACGCTTTGAACCGCTTTTACCACCCTTGTCATTATTTCTTTTTCATCAATTCCGGGTAAACCGACATTTATATCCAAAATCTCCGCGCCCGCACTCACCTGTTCAATTGCTAACGATAAAATATAATCGATATCGTTGTTCAAGAGTGCTTCTTTAAAGCGTTTTTTTCCGGTGGGATTAATACGTTCGCCGATTATACGTGGTTGGTCTATGACAACTGTTCGCGTGGCACTGCATAAACAAGGAGGGTTAGTTCCTATGTTCGTGTTTTCGTGAATATCGGAATGTCTTTCAACTTT
>WRLV01000026.1 GCA_009777445.1 Oscillospiraceae bacterium
GTCACCTTGCATTTTTGCAGATTGCATTTCAATTTCGATTTGTTTCCCGTTGCTCGTCAGGCAGTTGACATCAAAGCGTTCTTGCTTTTCTAAAATATGGGTAATGGGTAGTTCGTTGTTGCGAACTTGCACGTTTTCAATCTTCATCTCCAGCACGCTTTCGATTACGTCTTTCAACACACGATTGGCATCAGGGTGGGTCAGCAGGGCTTTGAACACCGTGTCATCGGTCGGCGGCAGTATGTCAGGGACGATTATTTCTGCTTTTTCGGGGTTTGGGGTTTCAATTTTTTGCAAAGTATTCACCGCCTTTTGAGTTTATTTGTCTTTATTATAGCACATTTTAAAGGGTGTGTCAATATTTTATAATTCACCCGACTAAAAATTAAAATATAAAAACGGATTGTACCCTGCGTCTACTAAATAGGCAGTGGTTAACAGTAACACCGCGCTTTGTGCCGCAACGCGGGAATAGCCTAAAAGGGCGTGTGAACGGCTCTCAATTTTCAACCCGACACGCTTTATAAAATCTGTACTACCCATTACACAAACGATAAAAATGAGGGCGTAGTTCGTTAAATAGTAGAGCGACATGCTGTCGAAAATTAACCCCGCTTCACCGAACCCGAACATTACCCCGATGTAACCGCCCGCCGTTGGCAAGTCGGGGGTGTCAAACAAAACCCAACCCAATATTACCAACAACATGGTATAACACGAGCGTAAAACTGACGGGATTTTTTCTAACAATTTTCCTAAAAATAATTTTTCGGCGATTACCACCACGCCATACAGCACGCCCCAAAGAATAAAGTTCCAGCTCGCGCCATGCCAAATTCCGGTAAACAGCCAGACCACCGCAAGGTTGAATACCGTTCGCCCTGTGCCTTTTCGGTTGCCGCCCATCGGAAAATAGACATAACTTTTAAACCACGCGCCCAATGTTATGTGCCATCGTTGCCAAAATTCGCTTATGCTTTTTGAAATATAGGGGTAGTTGAAGTTTTGTGGAAAGTTAAACCCCAAAACTTTGCCTAACCCGATTGCCATGTCAGAATAGCCTGAAAAGTCAAAATAAATTTGGAATGTAAACGCAAAAATACCAAGCCACGCTGTCATCAACGGCATTTCGTCAAGCGGCATGATTTTGATTGCGCTCCACAACGCGCCGATGTTGTTAGCTATTAACACCTTCTTCCCGAGACCGGTTATGAAGGTGACGATTCCCTCATAGACCATGTCAAGATTTTGGCTGCGCTCGTCAAGCTCTTTTGCGACATGTTCATAACGCACAATCGGCCCTGCGACAATCTGAGGAAATAGAGTTACAAACGCCGCAAAATTTATAGGGTTCTTCTGAACTTTTATGTTTCTCAAATATAAATCTATGGTATACGACAACGTCTGGAAAGTATAGAAACTTATTCCGATAGGAAGATGAAGCCCTGGGTCGCCGATTTCAAGCCCGAAAAAGTGGTTCAACTCACCGACAACGAAACTTGAATATTTAAACAGCCCCAACAGTGAAAAGTTCATAACAATTGAAACAATGAGCGCGACTCTTCTTAACGCTTGGTTGTGGTCAAACTTGTGCATAAACAGCCCGATAAAATAATCAATCAGTGTTGAGAAAATCAAAACAAAGACATAAAACGGCTCACCCCAGGCATAGAAAATAAGCCCACTTAGCAAAATATAAAGATTTTGAAACCGACGTGGCAATACAAAATATAAAATCAATACAATCGGTAAGAACACATATAAAAACGTTATGCCCGAAAAAACCATAAATTTATTTCTCCATCTCCGCTTTCAACTTATGCACTGCTGTAATATAATCTGAGTATTTATAAAGAGAGTTCAAGACATCAAGCAGTGCGGTAACTGATAAGTTTTGCGGCAGGTCAAGCTCTCTTAACAAAGCCTTTCGGCGCGCCGACGAGTTCTTCCCACCAATAAAACCATCATCAAAAAGCATTTCTCTCTCAATGAGCGGCTCGTCAAAGACAGTATCGGCACTTTGGCAAGGCCCGTGAGAATTGTCATTGAGGAATATTTTCTCCAAAATTTTCCTGTCTATGCCCTCAACCCCTATTAGCCCTTGCGCCGCGGCTTTTGATTTTCTCTTTTCTTTGCCGCATATTTCGGGGATATAAACGCACCTTAACTTTCCACCGACAGCTTGTTTCAGATAGTTTCTAATCTGCCGCCCGGCGTTATCGCTGTCGGTTAATATTGTCACGCCGTCTTTGTTTGAGTAGGCGCGAATTAACTCAAGCTTCTCTTTATCGTTGTATATACCAAAGCCATCAGTGGTTATAATAACCCCGTCAATAATCGATGAGAGCTTAATTTTATCATATTTGCCCTCAACGACAACGGCTCCGCGGACTTTTAGTTTATTGTTCATATTCAATAACCCCTCTATCTTACAATATTATACATTAAGATATTTTGAATGTCAAGTGTGAAATTTATTGCAGGGGCTTCTGCAATACAGCGAAATGCCGGGTGAACGTTGAAACATAAATTAAATTTGTCTCTCGCAAATTTGCGAATAAATTCGCTTGCGCTTTGCGCAAATTTATGTTATAATAGAACAAGCGCGAAATGCGGCTATGGCGGAATTGGCAGACGCGCCGGATTTAGGTTCCGGTGGGAAACCGTGGAGGTTCGAGTCCTCTTAGCCGCAGCCGGGTGCCCCGGTGGGCAATTCCCACCCACCCACCCTATTCTAATTGCGCCGTGTTGGAGTATTACTACTTGCGGTGCAGATATAGTAAGCACATAAAATAAAGCAAAGAGAAAGGGTATGTCTGAGAGATGAATTGCATTGGGCTTGATGTCGGCTCTACTACAGTGAAAATCGCTATTCTTGACCAAAATGAGATTGTTTATTCTAAGTATAGACGGCATTATTCCGATATTAAAAAAAACCTTTCCGAGTTATTGTCAGAGGCTCTGTCGGCGGTTTCGGGGGATAATGTCAGCATAGCTGTCACCGGTTCGGGGGGTATAAGCGCGGCTAAATGGCTATCTATTCCTTTTGTTCAAGAGGTGAGCGCGGCGGCGGCGGCTATAGAAAACCTGCTCCCGAAAACAGATGTTGCTATTGAGTTGGGTGGAGAAGATGCTAAAATTACATACCTTTCGGGCGGTGTCGAACAACGCATGAACGGCATTTGCGCAGGTGGGACGGGAGCGTTTATCGACCAAATGGCATCATTGCTTAATACCGATTTAAAGGGCTTAAACGAGCTTGCTAAGGGGTATGAGACAATCTATCCAATCGCATCGCGTTGCGGTGTTTTCGCTAAATCGGACATACAGCCGCTTCTCAACGATGGCGCGCGTAAAGAGGATATTGCCGCTTCTGTCTTCAAATCGGTGGTTAACCAAACAATAAGCGGACTTGCTTGCGGAAGACCTATTCGCGGAAAGGTTGCATTCTTAGGTGGGCCTTTGCATTTTTTGTGTCAGTTGAGGAAGAGCTTTATCGAAACGCTAAACTTATCGCCTGAAGATGTGATATTCCCCGAAAACGCAAATTTATTTGTTGCTGTCGGGTGTGCGTTGTCTGAAAATCGCCGTGAACAAAGCGTAGACGTGCTTAAAAGAAAAATTGAAGCACTCGCGCAGGTGACATTACATGAAGTCGAGCGACTCAAACCGCTATTTGAAAATCAAGAACAGCTGAAAGAATTTACGGCGCGCCATTCACGCGAGTGTATTCCGAAGGCGCGATTAGATTTACATAACGGGGCGGCATATTTAGGGGTTGACATGGGTTCCACCACCACTAAGGCGGTTTTGATTAACGGCGATGGCGAAATTTTGTTCAGCCGTTATGAAAATAATATGGGCGACCCACTTAAATCGGCGACTGATATATTAAAGAAAATATACAACGAAATTCCCGAACGCGTTTACATAGCCAAAGCAACCGCCACGGGTTACGGTGAGCATCTTGTCAAAGCGGCTTTGCGATTCGATTTTGGCGAGGTTGAGACAATGGCGCACTTTAAAGCGGCGCGAAAGCTGTTACCGGGGGTTGAGTTTATCCTTGACATCGGCGGTCAAGACATGAAGTGTATTCGCGTTAAAGACGGGCAAATTGAAAATATCTTGCTAAACGAGGCTTGTTCGGGTGGTTGCGGCTCATTTATTGAGAATTTTGCTAATGCTCTTGGAATGTCAACAGCGGAATTTTCAAAAGCAGGGCTTAACTCAAAAGCCCCCGTAGATTTAGGTTCCCGCTGTACTGTATTCATGAATTCTCGTGTTAAGCAAGCGCAAAAAGAAGGGGCAAGCGTTTTTGATATCTCGGCAGGGTTGAGTTATTCGGTAATCAAAAACGCATTGTTTAAAGTTATAAAAATACGTGAACCTGAGCAAATGGGCGAGAAAATCATAGTTCAAGGAGGAACGTTCTTAAATAATTCGGTGTTGCGTGCGTTTGAGCTTATTGCAGGGCGTGAAGTCTATCGCCCCGATGCGGCAGGGCTTATGGGGGCGTACGGCAGTGCGTTGATTGCTCTTGAACACGACGACGGCAACGGCTCTCTCATTGTAGAAAGAACAATGCTTGACAACTTTAATATCGAAAAGTCAACAACACACTGCAAACGCTGTCCTAATAATTGTTTGCTTACCATCAGCAAGTTTCCAGATGGCTCAAAATACATTACCAACAACCGCTGTGAAAAAAATGGCGAGCCATCGGGGGCAAAAAATGGCGAGTTGCGCTCCCCTTCTTCAACAGTCCCACCAAATCTATATGAATGGCGGTATAGGCGTGTTTTTGATTACCCTTCTTTGCCGCCTGAAAAGGCAACGCGCGGCGTTGTGGGAATACCGCGGGTTTTGGGGCTGTATGAAAATTATCCGTTTTGGTTTGCCTTCTTTACAAAATTAGGCTATAGTGTGAAATTGTCGCCCGAATCGTCGCGCGCGGTGTATGACATGGGGATTGAAACCATGCCGAGTGAATCGGTTTGTTACCCTGCAAAATTGGCGCACGGACATATAACTGCGTTGTTGAACGAGGGTGTGCGGTTTATATTTTACCCCTCTTTGCCGTATGAGATGGACGAAGGCGGCGGCGATGACCATTATAATTGCCCTGTTGTTGCCACATACAGCGAGGTTATTAGGAACTCTGTTCCTCAATTGCGCGAGAGCGAAATTTTATTTATGAACCCATTCCTCCCCATCTATAATAAAAAACGTATGGCTCAACGCTTATCAGAAGAATTTAGCGGTATTGAATACCGCGAAATCGCGCAAGCGTTAGATGCGGCTTATGCCGCGAGTGAGCAGTTTAAAAGAGATTTACGCGCCAAAGGCGAAGAGGTTTTAAATTGGCTCAAAGAAACAGGGCAAAAGGGCTTTGTTCTTGCAGGCAGACCTTATCACGTTGACCCCGAAATTCACCACGGAATCCCCGAGATGATTAACAGTTGCGGATTTGCGGTGTTAAGCGAGGACAGCATTTCGCATTTGGGGAAAATAAACAGACCCATTCGGGTGGTAGACCAGTGGATGTATCACACGCGGCTCTATGCCGCCGCAACGGTTGTGGGCGAAAACCCACAATTGGAGTTAGTTCAGCTTAATTCTTTCGGGTGTGGACCCGATGCCGTTTGCGCCGACCAAGTGGCGGAAATTTTAGCAGGCTACGGCAAAATGCACACACTTCTTAAAATAGACGAGGTAAACAACTTAGGGGCGGCGCGAATACGTTTACGTTCACTTATATCGGTAATGCAAGAGCGAGACAAAGCCGACAAAAAGCCGTTCGCTCTCCCCACCGCCTATAAAAGGCAACCTCTTTTCACCAACAAAATGAGAAAACGTCACACCATATTAGCCCCACAAATGTCACCTATTCACTTTGATTTGTTAGAAGCGGCGTTTGTCCACAGCGGCTACAATTTCGTGGTATTAAAAGAACATTCAAAGCGAGTGGTTGACACGGGGCTTAAATATGTGAATAACGATGCGTGTTACCCTGCCATACTAACAATAGGGCAACTTCTCACTGCCTTAGAAAGCGGCGAGTATGAACTCGAAAACACGTCGGTTATTATCTCCCAAACCGGAGGAGCATGCAGAGCCACAAACTATGCCGGCATGCTCAAGAAGGCACTGAGGGACGGAGGATTCAAAGACATTCCCCTAATATCTCTTAATGCCGTGGGGATTGAAAAAAACCCCGGATTTAAACTGACGGTGCGGCTTGCTTTAAGGGGATTGATGGCATTGATTTATGGCGACTTGCTGTCGCGTTGCCTTTATAAAGTGAGGCCGCATGAAATAGAAAAAGGGGCGGCGCAAAGAGCTTTTGAAAAATGGAATGTCTTGTTCGCTGAGAGCCTAAGAAAGCATTCGTTCAAGACTTTTCGCAAAAACTGCCGAATGGCAGTAAGAGAGTTCGCGAAAATACCTGTATATGAAACACAAAAAACGCAGGTGGGAATTGTCGGCGAAATCTTAGTAAAATATCACCCCACCGCCAACAACAACATTGTCGATTTAGTTGAAGCCGAGGGGGCGCAAGCGGTAGTTCCCGATTTAATGGGCTTTCTTTTCTACTGTTGTGATAACGCCAACGCAAGGGGTAAGCTGTTAACTGTTTCTAAAAAGCGGCTCTTTTTATCCAATGCGGCAGTCAAATTTATCGAGTGGCTCTCAAAAGATTATATCGAGGAATGTAAGGCGGCAAATTTCGGGGCACCCATGAAAATATCACAGATGAGAAAATTGGTTGACGGCATTGTCTCAACCGGAAACATAGCGGGTGAAGGTTGGTTTTTGTCTGCCGAGATGATGGAACTTATGCACGATGGGGTGAACAATATAATCTGTTTACAACCGTTTGCCTGCCTTCCCAATCACGTTACCGGAAAGGGCGTGATAGGTGAACTCAAAAGGCAGAATCCACATTCCAACATTATTGCGGTGGACTATGACCCCGGCGCGAGTGAAGTAAACCAGCTAAACCGCATTAAGTTAATGTTAAGTCAGGCATTCAAAAAAAGCAAATCTCAAGAACGGGCACACGGGCGAACAGCCCTAAAATAAAATTATAATTATAAGAAAGGTGAAAATTATTATGAGTGAAATCAAATTTACAACCGACGCGAAAACGGGGGACCAAGGCCCGTTTAAAGGAGTGAGCAAGTTCTCAGGGTTAATTTTTATTGTGGCAATCTTAGGGATTCTTGTTTTCAATTCTTTCAAAATCGTTAATGAGGGTTATTTAGGTGTTAAATATCGTCTCGGCGCGATTGTTGAAAACCAAGACAGATTACCGGCGGGGCTGAATATCCACATTCCGTTTATCGAAACAATCGCACAAATTGACATACGTAATCAGATATATGAAGTTCAAACAGATGCCTACACATTTGACACACAAAACGTAAACGACCTAAAAATGAAGTTGGTCTATGCTTATGACCCCGCCAAGCTCACAGATATTATCCAAAATATAGGAATTGACCATGTGTCTGCGAAAATTCTTGCCCCCAATGTCGCCAGAATTTCTAAGAACGCAATCGGGGCAGTGCGCGCTGAGGATTTAGTTCAAACCCGTGCCGCCGTTCAGACTAAAATTGAAGAAGAACTCAGAGAAGTTCTTGCCACGCACAGTATATTAGTAACCGAATTTGCAATTGAAAACATTCAGTTTGATGAGGCGTTTGAACAGTCAATTCAAGAAAAGGTAATTGCCGAGCAAGAAGCGGCAAGAACAGTAAACAGAACTGCCCAACGCCGCGAAGAAGCACGCCAAGTAGAAATAGCCGCCGATGCAGAAGCCTACAGGGTAAAAATAGCCGCCGAAGCACAGGCAACGGCGATTGAATTGATTAACCAACAACTTGCCAGAAGCCCGTCCTATATCGAGTACCTCAAAGTGGAAAATTGGAACGGTATTCTTCCCATAGCAATAGGGGAAGGTGTTAACCCATTCTTAGTTCTCGGCGACACGTCAAATCTACCAACAAGCTCACCACAAGCGCAAGTCCAAGCGGCAAGCCCGACAACGGGCAGTTGACGAACAATTGACAATGTACAATTGACAATTGACAATTATTGTGTCCGCTTGCGCGGACGGATTGTAGGGGACGGGCTTGCCCGTCCCGAATGATTATGTGTTATTGATGTTGATGAAACGCCATCAATTATAGAAATGGCAATAGAAATACAGAAAACAGGGATTAAAACTAAAGATGCGCTTCATATCGCCTGTGCAATGCCGTATGTTAATACAGCGTTTTGCTTGTTTAATGCGGGGGGTGGGGGGATTTCTATCCCTGCTCCATTGAGTAAATCTCAATCGGGACTTCGCTCGGCGATAACTGCGGCGCAGTTTTAAGTTCCAACAATCGTAATTCGCCGGTGTCGTAACAAATTTCTCGATTGAAATATTTTAAAATATCGCTCCCGAATAGGCTACGGAGTGACGTTCCCAAAGCAAAAAACACTCGGCAATGCTGTAACTCACGGTCGCCGAATTTGATTGAAACATTCGTGATGTACTGCAACGATGTCCTGTTTTCATTCGTTGCTAAAGTCGCACCGTCGCTGTGATGAGGACAGGATTTTAAGAACTCCTCTGAATAACCGAGTCGGCGTAAATCATCACAGTTTATTGTTGTGAAATCCGAACCCGAATCATACTTAAAACGGACTTTTTTCAGACTTTTTCTATCCCCGGTCATAACATTTGCATCAAATTCAACGCGCCCTAAATTGTTTGGAGTGAACGGAATAATCATTGGCACCATAACTCAAGACCTCCAATTTGCGGAGTATCATTGAAACCCTCGAAAACAAACTGCTCACCCATACTATCGCCTAATTCTTTGGCTTTGGTGTAAGCTTCTTTTTTGTCCGGTGTTACCAAATATATGTCCCCTATAGTTTTATTTGTTTTGGGTTCGTCCTCAATGTTCACCATAACTATCCATTGTTTTGGATACTTCATACTGGCTTCACCGCTCCATAATCTTTCCATAACGAAACCTCCCTTGCTCTACGAGTTTTATTACACCCTTATCATACCACCTTTTTTGTAAAAAGTCAAGACGTTTTACAAAAGACTTTCTTGGGAAAGTGTTTTTTTTATAAAACCTATACAAAAAGTCTTGCATTTTTATTCAAATTAGTATATAATTATTACTATAGATTTTAGAGAGGGCACGTTTTGAAAATATGAAATGGTTTTATAATATAAAAATACGTTCTAAGCTGTTTATTTCGTTTGGAATTAACCTTGCTATTTTAGCGGCTCTTGAAGTTTTAACGTTTTTTAATATAATCGTCATTACCACCGGGCGGCCGTTTGTTCTTGCTGTGGTTGGGGGCGGTATGCTTTTTACTGTGGGGTTTGCGATTTTATCCGCGCGCAGTATCAAAAGCCCGATTTTGAACCTCAAAAAGGCGATTGCCGAAATTTCGGGGGGTAACTTTTCTTTCCCGATTAGAAATTATCATAGGGATGAGGTTGGCGAGTTGGCTGACGGCGTGGGCGATATGGTTGAGCGAATTGCCGAGATGAACAAAACCGTCATGGCAATGGACTATCTTGAAACCATGATTTGTATTTGTGACTTAAACTATAATGTGATTTATACTAATCGGGAAATGCGCGCCGTTTTCGGGCTTGACGGTGGTGACATTAACATAGGGCAGGTTCAGCCGCAGGGCTTTTGCGATAAGAAATGTTATGAACTTATTCGAGACTTTAATAAACCCTGCTCTAATTGCCCGGTAAATACTGTGTCTGATATAGATATCGAAAACTTTTCTAAAGGCATCACACTAAGCGGCTTTGACTGTATTCTCTCGCCCGACAAAGATAAATGGCTGAACGGAAAGACCGCCATCATTCGGTGGCTCGATGGCTCTTTAGTTATTTTTCACGCGATTACAGACATTACCCAAACAAAACAAGCCATTGATAAAAGAGCTGAATATGAGACACGGCTTGAAAAAGAAATTAAAATTGCCGAGACGGCATCGTTTTATAAAACCGCGTTCTTAGCCCATATGAGCCAAGAAATAAGAACCCCGATGAACAGCATTATCGGCTTTACCGAGCTTGCTTTAGATGAGGATATTCCGTTTAAAACGCGGGAGTTTCTTAATAAAATCTTAGACAGCTCAGACTGGCTTTTGCAGATTATAAGTGATGTGATTGATATATCGAAAATCGAATCGGGGACGGTTGAAATTGAGCAGGTTCCGTTTGATTTGCGCCGCGTTTTCAGCAACTGCCAAATGGCGATGAACCCCGAAACGGCGGACAAAGACATTACCTTTTATTGTTATGCAGAGCCGTTGGTGGGCAAAAAATTGGTGGGCGACCCGCTTAAGTTGAGACAGGCGATTATAAACATTATTTCCCACGCAATAAGAACCACCGACTTCGGAATAATCAAGCTGTTATCTTATATCAAGAAAAACGATGCCAACAGCGCAGACGTTCATTTTGAAATAAAAGACAGCGGTATAGGCTTAAGCAAAGAGCAAATTAAAGAGGTTTTTGAGCCAACCGGAAAAATAAATCCCGATACGCAAGAAAAAGAATGGACAGGGTTGGGATTGTCCATAGCCAAAGATATAATCGAGCTTTTAGGCGGCACACTCACAATAGAAAGCACTGTCGGCGCAGGTTCTAAGTTCACCTTTGATTTAACCTTCCCGACGACCGAGGCACCTTCTGATGTTCATTCAGAGCCTATGCTTCCCGAACCCGAAATTAAAAAGCCGTTGTTTAGCGGCGATGTGTTGGTTTGTGAAGATAACCTGATGAACCGCGAGGTTATGCTCAAACAGCTTGCTAAGTTGGGTCTTAAAACCGAAGCGGCATATAACGGAAAAGAAGCCGTTGACTTAGTTCAAATGCGCGCCGAAACAGGCGAGCGACCTTTTGACTTAATTTTCATGGATATATACATGCCGGTGATGGACGGCGTTCAAGCGGCGCAGGCAATCTTCAAAATGGAGTTGGGAATCCCTATTGTGGCGATGACTATAAACGTCACAGGCAAAGACCGCGACCGCTATCTCACCAACGGTATGCGCGAGTGCCTTGCGAAACCGTTCACCTCACAAGAGTTGTGGAAGTGTCTGCTTAACTATCTTGAACCTGTTCCGCAACCCGATTTGTCTGATGTCAGTAGAGATGCCGATGACTATGAAGAGCTTAAAGTTCAGTTGAAAACAGACTTTGCCAAAGCGAATACACAAACAATCAGAGAAATAAGCCAAGCCTTAGCAACAGGCAGAGCTAAAGAAGCGCATATGCTTGTTCACACGTTGAAAAACAACGCCGCATTGCTTGAATTCCCGGGGCTTCTTAAATCAGCAGTGAGAGTCGAGGGTCTGCTTCGAGATGGTGTAAACTTGACTAACGAGAGAGACCTGCGCCTTCTTGAAGCTGAGCTAAATTCTGTTTTGGCTGACCTTAATTATCTGTTAAAAGACAAATCACAAAAAAATAAAGCCGCCCCGAAAACCATGGGTGTCGAAGAGACGAAAATCCTTTTTGACACGCTCATGCCGTTACTCAAAAGCGGAGACCCCGAATGTTTGAACTATATCACAGAGCTTGAAGCCGTACCCGGCAGTGAAAAAATCATTGAACAGATGAATGAATTTGAGTTTGAAAACGCACTGAAAATGTTAACGAGTATTCAGAAAGGAAATTTTTAAACGACAAAGGGATTGACGAGCATTAAGAAAGGAAAGTTTTAAATGAAACCTAAGAAAATTGCGGTTTTTGCTTTAATCGTTTCGCTTGTTGTTGTGGGTGGCTTTTTCGGGTATGGGGTTTTGTTTCCCGCCCAAGAGGCTTCCGAACAGCAGGTTCGCTTCTCATCGTATTTAGACATTCCCAACATAACCGAAACTGAAATAAACGCGATTGAACAGCTAAGAGAAAAGTTTGACTACTTCACCTACGGGATGATGTTCGGCAAAGATGCTTTCTTAAACGAAAAGGGTGAACTAAGCGGTTATTCGGTTAATTTAGCTGACTGGTTATCTGAACTTTTCGGAATTGAGTTTCGGGTAAAACATTATAACTGGAGCGACTTAGTCAAAGGGCATGAAACAAACGACATTCATTTTACCACAACCTTTGTCATCACCGATGAACGCAAGAAAACCCATTTTATGACCGACCCGATTGTCGAACAGCAACTTAAAGCTTTTCGATTGTCCGGTGCTCTTGCTCTTGAAGAAATAGAAGACAGCCGCGCTTTGCGTTATGGCTTTTTAGCGCGAAGCATGGTTCCGGGATATGTGCGAGAAGCGCAAACCAACGTTAACTTTGAGTCTGTTTTTGTCGATTCGCTTGGCGGCGCGCGTGCCGCACTCGAAAACGGCGAAATAGACGTCTTTTTTCACAACGATGTCGTCGAAGCTTATTTTGACAGAGAATCCGGTTTTGTTTCCACTGTCTTCTCGCCGTTACTCTATGCTTCTGTTGGATTGTCTACCCGTGAGCCCGAACTCGCGGTTATAATTTCTGTCGTGCAAAAAGCCATCGAGAGCGGAGCGAGAATTCAGCTAAACGAGCTTTACACCAAAGGTTATAACGACTATCTGAAACATAAACTTAATTTAAGCCTAAATTCTCAAGAGCGTGAATATCTTGAAACCGCGAGAAACATTCGCTATTTAGCCGACAACCATAATTATCCCGTGAGTTTTTATGATGAGCGCATTGAACAATGGCAGGGAATAGCAATCGACCTTTTAGAAGAAATAGCTGAGCTTACCGCGCTTAAATTCGCTATCTTAAACCAACCTCATGAAAGCCGCGAAGAGCTTTATGAAAAATTAGAAAGCGGCAAAGCCCTCATGATTACCGAGCTTTTTAAAAGCCCCACGCTTGAAGAACGGTTTATTTATCCCGAAAGCACATATATAAACGATGATTTTGTTCTTGTGTCAAAACACGACCGCCCCAACATTCACTTTAACGACATTTTATCAATAAAAATCGGTTTAATTAAAGATACCGTTTGCACTGATGCCTTTAAAAAATGGTTCCCCACACGTGAGCAAAACATCAAAGAATATGACAAGCCCAACGATGCTTATCGCGCCCTTGAAAAGGGAGAAGTGGATATGATCATGTCATCGCGAAACCACTTGTTGTTCCCCTCAAACTATCTTGACCAATCAGACTTTAAAATCAACGTTGTCTTTGATTATGATTATAACGCCACCTTCGGCTTTAATAAAGACGAAACTATTCTCTGCTCAATAGTTGACAAGGCGATGGCTCTTGTAAACATCGACTTAATCACAAAACAGTGGGAGACTAAAACTTATGACGACCAAATTAAACAAGCGCGCCTGACAATTCCGTGGATTGCCGGCGGCACGGCGGTGCTTGCGGCTGTGGTTCTCATCTTATTTATTTTCTTGAAGAAAGCCGACAATAAAAGCAAAAAGTTAGAAGGAACTATAGCGGGCCTTGAAAAGAAACTTACCATGCAAACAAACACCTTTGACTCTATGATAAATGCAATTCCCGACCTTGTTTTCTGCTTAGACTCAGAGTTTAAATTTACAAAGGTCAATAAGGCTTTTGAGCTTTATTTTGGAAACAAAGAAGACTCTTTTATCGGAGAAACTACTGCGACATCAGGATTCCCACCTGAATTGATTCAGAAGATTAACAAAATAGACCGCCGGGTAATCAGCGAACGCCACACTTTTTCATCTGAAGAAGAACTCCCGACTATCGGGGGAAATAAAACTTTTTTCGAAACTACCAAAGCCCCCTTGCTTCTCGATGGCAAGGTTGTCGGACTTATAGGAATATCGCGCGACATATCAGTTCGCAAGGCGGTTGAAGAAGAGCTGCGATTAGCATCTTTGTCAAAGTCGGCGTTTTTAGCGCATATGAGCCACGAAATAAGAACCCCGATGAACAGCATAATAGGATTTGCCGAACTCGCTTTAGACGATGAAATTTCAGAGCGAACCCAAGATTATTTAAGCAAAATCATGGAAAACTCAACCTGGCTTTTGCAGATTATAAATGACATTTTAGATATATCGAAAATCGAGTCTGGCAAAATGGAGTTAGATAAAGTTCACTTTACCTTAAGCGAAATGTTTGAAAGCTGTCAGGCAATAATTCAACCAAAAGCAATCGAAAGAGGGTTAGAGCTTTATTTCTACGCCGAACATCTGTTAAGCCAACCGCTTCTCGGCGACTCGCTGAGGTTACGTCAAGTGTTAGTGAACATTCTCTCAAACGCCGTGAAATTCACCCATGAAGGCTCAATTAAGCTCTATGCTACTGTTACAAATTCTGATGTTGTTGAAGCGGGAATTTGTCGGGTAATGTTTGAAATTAAAGATACAGGTATAGGAATGTCTTCAGCGCAGTTAGAAAAAGTTTTCGCGCCGTTCTCACAAGCCGACTCGGGAACCACTCGCAAATATGGCGGAACGGGCTTAGGGCTACCTATCACCAAAAATATAATTGAACTTATGGGCGGGTGGCTTGAAGTTAACAGCGAACCCGGTGTCGGAAGCACATTCAAGTTTGAAATGCCGTTTGAATTAGCAGCAACCTCAAGCTCAAATAAAGGCGTTGAAAATAATCCGCTCAAAGTTAAACACATCGAACGCCCGCTCTTTAGCAGTGAAGTATTAGTTTGTGAAGACAATCCAATGAACAGGCGAGTGATTTCTGAACATCTTTCAAGATTGGGCATTATTCCGACTATGGCGCAAAACGGAAAAGAGGGCGTGCATTTCGCCTTAGAACGCGCCAAAACCGGCAACCCGTTTGACTTGATTTTGATGGATATACATATGCCAATCATGGACGGAATTGAAGCAACGAAAACTTTAAAGCAGTCGAAAATTAAAACCCCCGTTGTCGCCCTCACCGCTAATATAATGAAAAACGACCAAAGACGATACAAAGAGTGCGGAATGAAAGGCTTTTTAGGCAAACCATTCACCTCACAGGCGTTGTGGCAATGTTTGTTAGAATATTTGAAACCAATAAAAACGCTCACCGTAAGCAATGAGCCAAACGTGAGCGAGATTGATGAAAAATTGCTCAAAGAGTTATCGATGGACTTTCTGAAAGCCAATCGCAAAAAATTTGAAGAAATAGAAATCGCAATAGCGGCAGGCGACATTGACTCGGCGCACAGGTTGGCACACACACTAAAATCCACCTCCGCGCTAATCAAGAAAATGAAGTTAAGTCTTGTTGCCGCCGATGTTGAAAAGACTCTCAGAGAAAAACAAAGACCCACCACTGCGCAAATGGAAGCCCTGAAAGTTGAAATAGTCCACGTTTTAGACGAACTTCAACTTTCTCAACAAGCAGAAAATCCTACCGCCGACCCACAAGACAAAGAAGGGGTGACAAGCGACACACCCATGAGCACCGAAAGAGCAGAAGAAATCTTAGACTTAGTTTTCCCCTTATTGAAAAGCGGAAACCCCGAATGTCTTAATTTTATCGAAGAAATTAAAGAAATACCCGGCAGCAGACGATTAGTAATACAGATGGAAGATTTTGACTTTCAAGCGGCAGTAGGAACACTTAACGAAATGAGAGGACGAGGTGAATAAGCATGGAAAACAAAAACACGCTGTTAATCGTAGATGACGAGAAATTAAACTTAAAAGTTTTAACTCATATTTTAATTTCTAAGTATACGATTTATACAGCTAAAGACGGCCCGGGGGCGATTGAAAAGGCAAGGGAATATTTGCCCGACCTTATTCTTTTAGATATTGTAATGCCCGGCATGGACGGCTATGAAGTTCTGTCGGTGTTAAAAAGCACTAAAGAGACACAGCATATCCCTGTGATTTTCATTTCGGGGCTTAGCAGCCGCGAAGACGAAGAGAGAGGGTTGGCTTATGAAGCGGCTGATTATATTTCAAAACCCTTCACCATAGATGTTGTGAAACTTAGGGTAGACCATCAAATCAAAATCGTTAACCAGTTGAGAACCATAGAAAAATTAACCATGACCGACCAGTTAACCGAACTGCCGAATCGCCGCAGTTTTGATTCGCGGCTTGAGCTTGAATGGGCGCGTGGAGCAAGAGAAAAAAGCCCCGTCAGCATTTTAGTCATGGACTTAGACAAATTCAAAGCCTACAACGACACATTCGGGCATCAACAAGGCGATATTTTGTTAAAGGCGGTTGCCGATATGTTCAAAGCCACGATGAAACGCTCAACCGACTTTATAGCACGGTGGGGTGGTGAAGAATTTATCGCGCTACTTCCGAACACCGACATGGGCGGGGCGTTAAAAATCGCCGAGCAAATAAGAAAGAACATAGACTCACTTGAATGTCTCACTCCAAACGGGACAATAACAAAAATAACAATAAGCATAGGCGCGAATTCAGTAGTACCATCACCAACAACCTCAATACCGGAGTTCGTGCGCTTAGCCGACAACGCCCTCTACGAAGCAAAAAGAGTAGGGAGAAATAAAGTCATTGCATCAAGGTGATGGCAGTTGACAGTTGACAATTGACAATTGACAATTGACAATTGACAGTTGAGAGTTATAGAAAGGGGTTAACGTTATGCGTAAGGTTGAAATTGTTCTTAATGAGAATAGGATAAAGGCACAGGGTGAGCATTCGTTAGAAAAGATATGCGAGGGGCTTGACAATGCTTTTGTCGATTATGCTAATATGCAAAAGACTACCGAAGAAAGCGGTAAAATAATTTATTCTGTGTCTGTAATGAAAGACGAAAACCATTACGCTAAAATAATGGGGGCGATTACGAAATATGCCAAAAGCAAATGGTTCACCGACAATGCGGTGAGGTTTGTTTATGGCGACACCTACGGAAGCGACAACCCAAACGATTACAGCATAGAAGATATTTTAGAAATATGGAAAGTGGGCAAATCTGCTTGAACGGAGTGCATATGTTTGAGACAAAGTGAATTTCCATGTATAAATGAACGAGCTGTATCATAGATTGTAAAAAACGCGTTTTAGGGGTGTTTATTATGACTATGTACAAAAAGTTTCGTTTGCCGTTATTGTTAACGTTTGTTGCCGGTTTTCTTTTGATTGTTTTTACGTCAACGCCTGACGATGTTCTGCCTGTCAGCGGCGGTGGCGGTGGCAGTGTCGGAATGATTATTCTTGATGCGGGGCATGGTGGGGCAGACCCTGGTTGCGTTGGCATAAACGGGGCTTTGGAAAAAGACATCAACCTCAAAATTGTGAAGGCTCTTGAAAATATGCTGAGCTTTTCGGGCTATGATGTGTTGCTTACGAGAAGTGAGGATATATCGCTTCATGATGTGGGAATTTCCGGGTTGAGAAACCAAAAAGTGTCGGATATGGAAAACCGCAAGAAAATAATCGATGACAATCCCGATAGCATTTTCTTGTCAATACATCAAAACCAGTTTACTCAACCTCAAATTTTCGGCGCGCAGATGTTTTACGTTGACAACAACGCTGACAGTGCGCGGCTCGCGTTAGCCCTTCAAAACAACTTTAAAGAATTAGAACCAGACAATACCAGAGAAATAAAATTAATTGACAATGGGTTGTTTTTATTCAAAAACACAACTCAACCTGCCGTGTTGATTGAGTGCGGATTTTTGTCGAACCCCAACGATGCGGCGAATTTAAACGATAGGGAATATCAAAAAAGGGTGGCGTTCACGATTTACAAGAGCGTAATTCAACACCTGTCGAACAGCCGTGAAACGACTCAACCGGAAGAAACGCAAAAAACGAATGAAATAATAGAAGTTTTATATATGCAGGAAAGAGAATAAGAGGGAATATCTAAAAAAATGAAAACCAAGAGTCTTTATGTTTGTGTGGAATGTGGCCACGAGCATTTAAAATGGGCGGGGAAATGCGCCGCGTGCGGTGAGTGGAACTGCCTCGAAGAATACGCGCCATCGTCGGGTGTTTCAACGTCGGAATTAAAAGGCGGTCTCGCGCTGAAAACCACCACACTTGAAAACATCGACTCCGCCAAAGAAATCAGGCATGACATGCAAATTGGTGAGCTTAACCGCGTTTTGGGCGGCGGTTTAGTCAAGGGTTCTCTCGTGTTGCTGTCGGGAGAGCCCGGAATCGGAAAATCAACGCTGCTCATTCAGTTAGGTGCGACTTCATGTCTCAAAAGCAAAACTAAAATCCTCTACATATCGGGCGAAGAGAGCGAACGCCAAATCAAACTGAGGGCCCAACGCTTGAAAATAAACAGTCCCGACTTGCTGTTGGCTGTCGGAACTGACTGCGCGGCGATTATTAAAACTGCGTTAGAGCAAAGACCCGACATAATGGTTATCGACTCTATACAAACACTGTCGTTAAACTCAATCTCATCTTCAGCCGGAAGTGTAACCCAGGTTCGCGAATGCACCTCATTGTTGATGAAATTAGCGAAAGAAGAAGAAATTTCAATCTTTTTAGTGGGACATGTTAACAAAGACGGCGGAGTTGCCGGCCCTAAGGTTTTAGAGCATATTGTAGACACAGTCCTCACATTTGAAGGCGACAGAAATTTTTCATACCGCATTTTGAGGGCAGTCAAAAATCGTTTCGGTTCCGCAAACGAAATCGGCGTTTTCGAGATGGGGGAAATGGGTTTAACTGAGGTTCCGAACCCATCGGCGTTAATGCTTGCAGGCAGACCCAAACAAATAGGCGGCATAAGTATTCACTGCGCAATGGAAGGCTCACGCCCCATTCTCGCCGAGGTTCAAGCTTTAGTCACCAAAACAGGGTTCGGGCAACCGCGCAGAGTGTCAAACGGCTTTGACTATAACCGACTTTGTATGCTCTTAGCCGTCTTAGAAAAGCGCACAGGTTTTCTTTTCGGGGCGTTTGATGTTTATGTAAACATAATCGGTGGGCTGAAAATTGACGAGCCGGCGGCAGATGTTGCAATCGCGCTTGCTTTATTCTCGGGGCTTTGCGATAAACCCATAGCCCACGACGTTGCGGCATTCGGCGAAATAGGCCTCGGCGGCGAAATAAGAAACGTGAGCAATATAAACGAGAGACTGAAAGAATGTAAGCGAATGGGCTTCAAAAAAGTTTTTATACCCAACTCAAAAACAAAAACACCGGCTAAAACAGATGATTTTGAGGTGGTGAAGGTTGGGAGAATTGGGGAGTTGTTTTCTCAGTTGACGGTTGACGGTTGACGGTTGAGAGTTGATAGTTATGTAGGGGACGGGCTTGCCCGTCCCTAATGAACGCCGAAAATTATACGCCGCCCGGCAGTTTTTGCTGGGCGGTGCTTTTTGTTGGAATGTCTTGCAAAAATGGGTTTGGGTGGGGTGGGGAGATGGGCGTTTTATTTTAAAAATAATCCTGTCCCAAAATGTCCGTTTTATTATGTTATAGCAATTTAACTTTTTATAAACTACAATAGCAATTCAAAAAGTGATTAATTGCGTGTTCTTCGGTAACGCAATCAACGGCGGTTGCGACAGCATCGCAAAATGTTTCATAAGTACGAGCCTTGATTTTTCGCAAATGTGATTTTATTTCAGAAAACACAGTTTCAATCGGATTCAAGTCAGGCGAATATTGCGGCAAGTACACGAGATTTGCGCCAACTGCTTCAACCATCTCGGCAACCCCTTTAACCTTATGCGAAGACAGGCAATCCATAACTAAAATGTCACGGGGCTTTAGTGTCGGAACAACAAATTGTTTGATGTATTCTTTAAAAAAATCGCCGTTCAAAGTTCCGCGATAAACCATAGGAATCATATCACCGCTCGCTTTTAATGTCGAGATAATTGAATATCGTTCAAAGCGAACATCGGGAACGTAATCAACAACACGTTCGCCACCAAAAGCACGACCGTAAAGCCGAGTCATTCCTAAATTTACGCCTGTTTCATCGAGAAAAATGAATCTTGAAATTTCTATATGTGGGATATATTCGAACCATTCTTTTCGCAAAATTTGAACATTTTCTCGCTTTTGTTCTTTTGCGAATAAAGTCTTTTTTTAAAATTTAAATCGATTTTATTTAACTTTTTTGAAAGCCCGGATTCTGAGATTTTAAGGTTAAATTCCTCAATCAACTCAAGCAAAGTAATGTCAACTTTTTCTTTTATTCGCGCAACGATTTTGTCAAGAACATCTTGCTCAAATGCGGGTTTCCTGCCTTTATTATGTGGTTTTGGTTCGACCGAATTTTGTTTATTATATAGTGCCCATATTTTGGTTACACTACTTTTGCTAATTAGTAACCAATGCGCAATATCATCTTCTTTTCGCCGTTGATTTTGTGAAACACAATCGCTTCACGTTTTTCTTGTGATAATGGTAAAGCCATAATACACCTCATATTTTATTTGATGTGTATATTATATCACATAGTTTATATAATGTCAAGTTGCTATATGTTATAATTAATCTATGAAAAAATTAGAATACAAACCTACAAACTACCCAAGCAACCTTACTGATATGCAGTGGGCTGAAATCGAAGACTTCTTCCCTGTCGGAAACAAGAGCGATTATCACAAGCGTTCGTTAGTGGAAGCGGTGTTGTACTTAGTGGACAATGGTTGCAAATGGAGGGCAATCCCACACGATTTTCCGCCTCACGGCACGGTTTGGAGTTTTTACAGACGTGCGAAACAATCAGGAATGATGAGGGCTATAAAGGTGCATTTTTCACTTTCGTGACTATGTTTCTGGGGCTTATTTACGACATTTCCGAAAAAATCATACCAAAAGGCTGGCACGTTATTCCCAAAAGATGGCGTGTAGAGCGGGCTTTTGCGTGGTTCGGAAACTCACGTAAACTTTCAAAGGATTACGAAATACGTACCGATTCCGCTGAAACAATGTGCATCATTTCTCACCTGCATACGCTGCTAAAACGTCTATGAATACAGCTTCTAAGCTCTTATTTTTAGAAATGCTGACACAATAGAACCGAGATTCATGCATACCCATAACATTTAAAACAAAGGTTGGTTAATTTATGCAAAATAGATTGATTTTTTTAGTTGTTATAGTATTCGCAATATTTTTATCATCGTGTGATAAAAAAAGCGAAGAAGTTGAATGCGACGACAAGATAGAACATGTCGAAATTGCCGAGACAACTGAATTCATTTTAAGCAACGTGTTTTACACTCCGGAGACTGAACTTGTTCCTAAAAGCGAAGATAAATAGAGAGAAGGCGTAAATATCGATGAAGTTTTTGAACGACCTAACCCTTTTCTTCATTCTTTTCCGTTTGATGTGATTGAAAAGTTTTTGCAAGGTATGAAAAATGCGGCTGATAGTGGCGTAAGCGGCATGGCAAATCGCATTGTAGTGCACAGTTGTGATTTTTTTGAAACCGGTGAAGGCGAAGGGTTTGTCATAAGAACTTTTGGTCATGTAATGTCCATAAATTGGTCAGTATATGAAATATCGTATATAATTGATGCCGATTATAGAAGGCTTTACTTAAGTAAAAATGTTCTTGAAGACAACATAAGCGACGGAATAAGCGATGGGGAATTTCTCTATTATATGCATTCAGACGGAAATCTAAGGAGAATTGACAAAACCGGTGAAATTAAAACTTATCCTGTTTTTGAGGAAGAAGAAAACTTTTATGTAAGATATTTAAAAATTGAAGCCGAGGGAAATGAAATAATCGTAACTTCTATTAAAACCGGGCTAACCGATTACAAATCCATTGTGGTTGACGTGAGTTATTGAAAAAACTTGAAAGCAATTCTGCACACTGTAGGGGACGGGCTTGCCCGTACCGCAATTTGCAGATGTTTAAAAGACGGGGTGAGGAAGGCCCAGATTGTGTCAAAACCCACAATCCGGGCAGCCCCCGAAACCCCCTGCAAAAAATTCTACGGAATTTTTTGTTCAGACGTTTCACGTCTGCTGTGCGGCACGCTGAAAATAAAAAAGCACGGATTACTCCATGCAATTTATCAGCTTTCTCACACCGAGAATATTGATTGCCCGCTTTAGATTATAGGAAAGAAATGCAAGCGCAAATTCACCGCTAACATTCTTTAAACCTTTGGTCAAACAATATCCGGCATCCATGTTTCGCTTAATGGTTCCGAACGGGTGTTCGACAATAGATTTTCGTTGTCGCATTATTTCACTATTCGGCGTGATTCTGATTTGCTTGACAAATAAATCGCTGTCGTTATAAATCTTTGAAAATTCCGATTCCAACATTGGAATTTGATGTCGCCGACCACGCTTTTCTTTTCCGCATTCACACCCACAGCGATTACAAACTTTAGTGTTGTAAAAAACAGCATACCCCCTTGTCTTTTTATAAAAACCGGGATACAACACATTCCCCATCGGACATAGAACTATATTTCTATCAGCAAAGTAAACGCATCGTCCGTTTTGATGTGATGTTATTTCAGTGTGGTATTCTTCGGTAGTCGGAATACAAATGTCAAAATCTGTTCTCGCCACATGAATGTCGTTGCCGTTTTCCATGCTCGCAATAATATCTTGAACGCTGTCATACCCTGCATCAACAACTGCGGCTAACGAATCGGTTTCAAGTATATCTTTTGATTTTTCTACCATAGGAGTTATCAGATTTGCGTCATTGGCATTATTTGTAACTTCAAATTCAACAATCAATTTATTCTTGCTGTCAACCGAGCTTTGTACGTTGTAGCACACGTCCATTTTTCCGTTATTCATCATCAATCTGCTGTCGGGGTCTGTTAATGATTTCTGCGTTTCACCTGTTTGAACAAGTTCGTCTGAATACGATTGATAGCGTTCTTTGCGCTCCGCTAATTCAATGATAATCTGTGCAATTTCTTCAGAGGATTTTTCGCTCGCAGAAACATTTTCAGCCGAATCGCTGTCTTCTAACTCTTTCAGATATTCTTCGATTTTAGAATCAATCCGCGCTATACGCTCTCGTAATTTTTTATCTGTGAAATTACGGTCTTTAGAATTAACCGCTTTGAATTTGCTACCATCAATAGCGACTAATTCTTTGCCGTATAACCCCAATTTCATGCACAACTTTACAAAATCACGAAACACATTTTTTAAAGCTGTTGTATTATCTTTGCGGAAGCGCGAAATTGTTTTATGGTCGGGCGATAATTTATTAAGTAACCATATCACTTCAAGATTTCGTTTTGTCTCGGTTTCAAGCCGCCGCGATGAACGAACCTTGTTCATATAACCGTAAACGAAAAGTTTCAACAAATCTTTGGGGTCATACATGGGGCGACCGGTATCGTTCGGAGCATGCTTTGCAAAGTCTAATTCCGCAAGATTAAGGCTGTTAATGTATGCGTCAATTAATCGAACGGCATTATCTTCTCCAACGTAATCCTCTATGCTTTCCGGCATCAATGTGATTTGATTTCGACACTCTCCGCTAATGAAATTCATAATTTCAACCCCCTTTAATTCATTAGCTTTATTATATCACATTTTTGTCGGTTTTGCAAGAGTTTTGACACAAACTCGTGGGCAAGCCCACCCTCACCTATTTTCGCAAGACATTCCAGCAAAAAACACCACCGCCCGAAACAAAAGCGCCGGGCGGTGTAACTGTTATAATTTCAAATCCGTCCGCATAAGCGGACACCACAACTCTCAACTCTCAACCGTCAACTGTCAACTGGCAAGTCATTTTCTCAACCTCTTAACATACCACGGTCTAATCACATCAAGCCAGCCTTTTTCTCCCCAATAGTCTGTGTCGCGCTTGTTTTTGTTTTTTAGCTTTTGGTATAACCGCCCTGTGTGAAAAACTAACTTTGATGATAGTGAGGGTGGGGTGTCTGTGTGTTTGAGGATTTTCTTGGTTATTTTTTCGAGACTGTGCCCTATGCGCACCTTGTCGAAAGGAAGAATGTCGCTGAAACGTTGGCAGTCGGTTTTGAATGTTGCGCAATGAATTCGCGCTACCCCCCAATGTTTCAGGTTGTCGCGAATGTCGTTTGCAGCTTGTTTCGCGCCTGCCATTTTGTTAGAAATCAAAACAACAGCTTGTTTGTTCCACATTTCGGCTTTGGGGCGGTGGAAGACCCACTGATAATATAAGTGGTCGAAAAAGTTTTTAAGGGCGGCAGGAATACGCCGCCCGTAAACGGGGGCGGCAAAAACAAACACCTGAGAGTCGTCCATGGCTTGGCGTATGGTGTCAACGTATTTGGAGTGGGGGCAATGCTGTTCGCCTTCATCGAAACAACGATAACACCCCACACAAAAATCAGGCAGGTTCTTAGGCAAAAACACCTCATATATGACACCCTGTTCGCCGGCAATCATCTCAGAGAGAACTCGCGCGGCATTATAACCGCTCTCCTCACGCATAGTCGCATTGATAATAAGTACTTTCATTGTAATAGTATAACATGATATTCTCGTTATGTCAACAACTCCGAAAAGAATTCATATACCGCAAATTTAACCTCTATTTTTGTGCTTTCTTCAACCTGTTTTGACATGGTGTCGCTGAAAAATGGTTCGTGGTGGCTTTCTGTGCAAGCGGGCAGGCATAAAGGCGGAAACATTACACACCACCAGTTGTCGCCATCGCCGTCGCCGATGATTACGCGAATGGCAGCATAACGCCCTGCCGGAACAGTCAGCTCCTCATATTTTCTCGTGGTGAAATACATGTCGTCTATAATCTCGACTCGCGCGCTGTGAGGAGAGTTGTGGTTTTTTAAAATTGCGTTTGCGGTGTCTTCGAGCGTGGTTTTGTTAAGTAATGCTAATTCTTTTGCCTGAGCTAAAGATTCGGCTTCTCTGAAAAGTGTGGTGGTAATGTCTAACAGCTCGTCCCTCAAGGTGTATTTTAAACTTTGGTCGTCTTTAGAATTTGAGTGTGGCAAAATATGCAACCGCAGCATATTTTCACCAAAATCGTCACATTCAAGCGAAAATGAGTGGAAAAGGGAAAAGACAACGGCGGCCCCCGCCCCGATAAGCATAGCGATAGTAAGTATATTAGTGCGTTTATTCATGATTTTACACATTCCTCTCAATTAATTAATTTAATTATTGGAAGATTATGTAAGTCTATACATCTTGACAAATTATAAATTTTAGGGTAAAATTAGATATATAAAATATTGTGACGGTTGTGTGAAACTTTTTAACGCGAATTGGGAACTACTAAGTATAGCCCGATTAGGTTTCACCATTTAGCGAAAAGAGGTGAATGCTTGAAGGGGAATGTGAAATCGACGAATGAGCGTAACAGAGAATATGAAATTGACGCTTATTTCAATAAGGTATACAGCGAGACCTTTGCCGCTGTTTCGCGTTTTGTCGTCAGCAAATCGAGAAGCGTTCTTGACAGTGAGGACATAGTTCAAAACATATACACCCGGTTTTTCAGGCGAATTGTCAAGAAGGGATATGAAGACATTGAGAATGCGGAGGCATTTTTAATAAACATTGCTAAATTTGAGTGCCGTGATTATTTTGGGTTTCTCAAAAAACACAGCAAGACTTCTTCTTTCGGTGACTTTTCCGAAGAGCAGATGGTTGCGGTTGAGGCGCATATGTCAAATTCGGCTCAGCAGCTTGAAGATGTCTTGTGCAATGAAATGTTGGCGCGGCAAATATTTGACGACATTACAAAAAGCGACCCCACAGTCGGGAAAATCTTTTATCTTCACTACGTCGCCGACATGAAACTCGACGAAATAGCGAAAGAACTTGATTTAAACCTGTCTACAGTCAAAACCAAACTTTATCGAACTTTAGAGCGACAAAAGAAAAAGTTTAATATATAGAGAAAGGGGGCGGCAAATTATGGATAAACGTGATTTTTATAAGCAGCTTATGTCGGAGTATACCTTCGATAAAGAGAAAATCCGGCGCAACGCTAAGCGTGATGTCGGCAAGGCTTTTCGCGCCCTGAACTCTAAGTGGTTGCCGCTTGCGAGTGCCGCCGCTGTCTTTGTGGCAGTGTTCGGCGGATATATGTTAATGGGGCAAAACACAACCATTGAAAGGCTTATTGAGCGACCATCTATAGCAAGCATTTCGCCGGGCCAGAGAATTCTTGAAACCGAGGTTAAACTCTTAGGGGCGCAAGAACTGTCAAGCTCACTTATGTATTTGTCTTTTGAAAGCCCGTTGTCACTCACTGAGATTGAATTTGCTTTGGGGCTTTTATCCGACACGGGCGAGATTGAAGTTTTAATGCTTTATGACAAAGGTCTGATTGAAAAGACAATGACATTTGAAGCCCAAAGGTTCACGGGGGCTAAAATATCCGCGCCAATTAGTATGCTGTCGGGAATAAGAGAGCTAAACGTGGTTGTCTTTGTGGATTTGGCAGGCAGTATTAACGACGATAATTTCACTCCGCTCACCGAGCATGAAGTGAGAAACGCCGAAATAACCTTGCCGCCCATACAGCCTATACAATCTGTGCAACCTGTTCAGACAGTGCAGACCACGCCCGCTGAAACTACGGCACGCGCTGTTGACATTCCACCCGAAACCACAAGGATTGATAACGAACCCGGCATGATTTCGGACGATGAATTGCCCGAATTGACCGATGATGCTCAAACTTCACCCATAGAAATTACCATTTTGCCATTGCAAATTGACGGCGCGCACACCGTTGAGTTTATAAACGACGACCACTTCTTAGTACTCACCGGAAACGCCGCCGAAATATACCGCATAGTTACCGAACCGCAACGCGACTTTGAGTTAATCGCCGATTATACCATTATAAACCCCAGAGTTTCTAATATAAATTATGACCGTCGTGTGTTTATGCTCACCGGCGAAGACGTTAACTCAGTGCGTAATCAGCTGTATGTTGTCACCGGCGAAACACTCGCTTTCACGGCGATTGACATGAATTTAAACGGCGCGTGGCTCACCTACGCTTATCCTTATCCCGATGGTTCGGTTCTCTCGAAGGCGAAAGCTTATGACCATGAAGCGTTTTATTTCAGCCGCTTGGTTTCGGGGCAATATGAAACACAGTTGTTGTGCGATTTCCCGATACAGGCCCCCTTGTTAAGTGTTAACGGCAGCAGGTTTATCTACGCCCTTTCTGATGATGGCGGAAGCAGTTTGTTCGAGTTTGAAACAGCAACCAAAAAGTGGACCGAGCTTAATTTCACGACAACCGGAAAGACCACATTTGTGCGAAGTGCTGACCTTACAAACTTTGCAGTTCTCGCGCCTGACGGCACATGGATTTACGATGCCCTCACCGGGAATTTCATTCAAGCACAAGCCGCATCAACTCTCAGATTTTCAAGAGCAGATGTAAGATATTTCAGCCTTGACGAACAAAATTATCTGATTAGTGCAGGCACAATTGTTCCCACTCAAGCCGCCGTCTCAGACGAAGTCGAGAGCCTGTCAAACCTCTACACCATATTCAGCATATCGGATTCTGATGTTAAGTTTAAGGTAAACTGACGAACAATTGACAATGTACAATTGACAATTGACAGTTATGGTGTCGCCTTGCGGCGACGGATTTGAAATTATAATAGCTACACCGCCCGGCACTTATGTGTTGGGCGGTGTTTGGTTTGCGGTACGGGCAAGCCCGTCCCCTACAAAAAACACTATCAAAAGTCGTAGCATATTTCAAAAATAAATTAAAATCCTGTCCCAAAATGTCCGTTTTGTTGTGTTATAATAGTTACATGATTATTTAATGCAGGAAGGAGGGGAATAAAATGAGAGCTAAAAATCAAAAAAAATTTTATATTTTTCGTCAAAACAAACAAAGCTCATACGTAAAATTTGTGAGAGTCTACAAAATTCATAAAACGCAAAAATATTTTGCATTTTAGGCTTGACAAGCGTTGCTTTGTGTGTTATACTGTAACTACGTTAACGTGCAGTATTAAAATTTAGTCGGCGCAGATAATAGATTATCTGTGACTTTGACCGCACTTATATGTGCAGAAAGGAAGTATCATGAAATATGAGTTAAAAATAAGAAACAGCGAGGGTGACATTTTGATTCCGTCTGTGAGAGATGGCGTTACCCTTACGAGCTATCGCGTGAGAATGCCGGGGGTACTTAGATTTGCAGCTTTGATTGACGATGAGTTAAATATTTCAGAGGGAAATAAAGTTGCGTTTTTCGTTGATGGCAGAAAAGTGTTTTTGGGTTACATATTCAGGCGAAGGTTGAGTGCT